>CAKSPO010000020.1 GCA_934481515.1 uncultured Eubacteriales bacterium | reverse complement strand
CTTTTTTAATGAGCCTTTAGGCTCTGCAAGCATTTTGCCCTTGAAGAGCCAGTGCATACCACGCGTTTCACGCGTGGTTTTGATTTCAGAATTTTGGGGTACGGGACTTTGATGCTGCAGGATTTCTGCTTTGCTCCGGTATGCTGCGATCAGGTTTGTATCGGATCGGATTCAGAGTGCGGTGTTGGTTCGGAAAGGATGAAGCGGACGACAATCCGATGGATTTTCTTTTTTTCGGTCTTCCAGAACAGGTGGTACTGCGGCGGCCTGGAGACATGGTAGGCTTCCGGTTCTCCTGCGTTGAGCTCCACAGCAAAATGATCCGAAATTTCCGTTTCGGCGAAAGGTTCAGCCGGGACGATGCGCAACAGAACACCGTCACGCTCTACGGTCACGGCATCGCCGCTCTGCTTCGGGCACGAAAGCATATGCAACGGATAGGTGATTTCCACCGCTTCCGGCGCTTCGATTTCATCGGTCACGGTCAGCGTATTTCCGCAGAGCGTCAGCGTACGCGTCCAGCGGTTCAGCATCGGATATGCCTCGCCAAGCTCCAGTACCGCTTCTCTTTGGATTCCGTCATCGGTCACGGAGCGGATGCGCCCGCGGCTCTCCATGCTGTCTCTTGCCTGCCCGACGCCGTCCACCAGAATGGCGTTGTGGGCACGGGTGGAGTTGAGCCACTCCTTGTGGTGCCGGCTCCCATAGCGTCTTCCGAAATATCCGGAGGGAGTAATCAGTCCGACGCCGCGGAAAAAGAGAGCGAAGGATCCCTGATCCGGGTGGCGGTGACTGTCGGACCCGAAGCGGGAGGCGCGGGCAAGAACGACGGCATCCTGCTCCGGATGGGCAAGGTCGCTGTGCAGAGCGACAAAGCCGGCATCCGGAAAGCATTCCGCAGCGTGAATTTCATTCCCGTTTCCCGTCACTTCCCGGTGCGGTGTCGGTAGAAAAACGTCCAGCAGGTGCAGTTGGAACAGTTCCGGTGCAGCCTGTGCTTTCTCCATCCGTTCCGCTTCGGCGGGTCCGAACCGGTCGGCATAGTACCGGAACGGGTTTTGAGCAAAGAAGCCCGGAAATTCCCGGTCGTCCGGATGGCACCAATATCCGTCTCCGAAAGGATGCACCTCCCGGTTCGGGTCCGCAAAATGCACCAGAAAACGGGTCAGGCGGCGGTAAAACGGACGTTCGGAAAAGCGGGTGCCGCCGTAACGTTCCACTGCCGAGAAAAACGGCAGATACCACTTTGTATAGCTGGTGGCATAAAAGGTGCCCTCCGCCCATCCGCCGTCCGGTGTTCCGTAATACGGAAAAATACCGCCGTAAATCTCCAGTGCCTGCCGAAGCCATGCAATGCCCTCCTCCGGTGTCTGCACACCGCTGTCCTTGAGAACCATTGCGGCTTCTCCGAGGTAGGCGGGAACCCGTCCGGCGTGGGAGTCTCCCGGATTGAGACAATAGTTCAGCTTTTGCAGGCGCTCCAGGCACTGCGCCCCGTAGGCTCTTACGGTACGGGCAACCAGCGTCCGCTCCTCCGGGGAGAGAATCGGATACAACAGGTCAAATGCGGACGGCAGGCACCGCGCCATGCTCAGTCCCACCTCGTCTCCCCACGGTCCGAGCAATGACGCAGGTCCCAGAGGACTCCAATCGCAGAAGGTCAGCAGCAGTTCTTTGGCAAAAGCTCCTGCCGTATCGTCTCCCGTCAGGGAGAACAGAAGGGAGAGTGCGATCAGATTGCGGTCACAGAAACCCCGGAAGGCACCGAAATATTCGCGGTACGGAAGTGCTTCCGGATCGCGGTGATAGCGCGGCGGCTCCGGTATGCCGTCCCGGTATGCCTGTTCTGCATTCCGCCGGAGCGTTGCCAGCTCCGCGGAGCGCTCCCGGCAAAGGGCCTCCCGGTCGCCGTCAGAAAACAGATGTCGCGGATGCCCGGTCGGAATCCGCCGATAAAGCTCCTCTGCGGAGATGCGCGGAATTTTTACGGCGTTCTCCGCGACGGAAAACGGGACTTCCCCCCGTTCCGCGCCGTCCGCAAACACATTCCATGTATAGCATCCCGCGGGGAAAAAGCAGTCGGGCACCAGATAATTGCGTTCGGTCTCCCCGCGGTAAAGCTCCTCTCCCGCTTCGTTCCGCACGGTCAGAGTATAGCGGATGGGTTCTTCTGTGCCGGCAACGGGAATCCACGCAAAGCAGGGGGGATTTTCTTCAACGGTCCTTCCCTCCTCCGGGAAGGGAAAAATCTGGCGGCAGGACAGGCGTTCCTTCGGAAATTCCATTGCTTTCATTTTTTCCGTTCCTCCGTACTCCAGAGATATTCGCCGCTGGTCGGATCGATTCTTCCGACCTGACGGGCGGGAATTCCAGCCATAATGGCGTAATCCGGGGTGGATTTGGTGACGACTGCTCCCGCGCAGACAAGATTTGCTTTCCCGATGCGCACGCCGCCCGTCACGGTAACGTTGCTTGCCAGCCACGAACCCGTTCCGATGACAATGCTGTCGTCACCGTCGGGTTCGGTTCGGGCAGAAAACCAACCGGTACCCGGGTCAAATTTATGGTTTCCCGCCGCAAGTGAACAATGCGGTCCGATCAGAACGTTGTCCCCGACGGTTACGTTCCCGTTGGCGTAGGTGTAAAGTCCGAAGAACACATTCCTCCCGACCTGCTCCTTCGGAATCCGGAGGATGGCTCCGGGAGCAACCTGTATCTCTCTTCCTCCGAAGCCCAACAGCTCCGCACGGCGGGCGTTGTCCTCCGAATTGTCCGACGCATTACAGTATCGGGTCAGCTCTGCGAACCGCTCCGCATCTGTCAGATTTTCCATTCTTTTATCATCCTTTCCTTGGTTTTCAGGATTCTTTTTCTGTTTCCTCCCGGCACCGGCGACGGTATTCCTGCGGGCTTATTCCCATGCGGCTCCGGAACAGTCGCCCGAAATTGCTCCCGTCGGAAAAACCGCAGGCGGAGGTGATTTCTCCGATGGGACACTCGCTCCCGGCAAGCAGGCGTCTGGCTTCGGTCAGGCGGCAGGCGGTCAGATACTCCGTGACGGAGTAGCCGGTAATGCTTCGGAACAGGTGCGACAGGTAGGAGGCACTCAGGTGATGCTCCCGCGCAAGCTTCTCTACCGAAATCCGCTCCGTGTATCGCTCCTCCAGTTCCTGCCGGATGCGGAGCACGACGGCGGAGTTCCCGGTTCCCTGCGGCAACGGAGGCTCCGGAAGCAGTCTGCCGATCCGGAAAATCAGTTCCCGTAAAAGCAGGTCTGTCAGCTCCCGCCGATAAGTCCGGTTCTGCTCCGCTTCCCTGCAAAGTGCCGAAAGCAGGCGCTCCAGCTCCTCCCGCTCCTCTTTTGCGACGGTGATCTTTCCGGAAAACAGCCGTCGGTTGAAAAGGAGCGTCAGAAGCCATGCGTCCTCTTCCTTCCCGTCGCTTTCCCCGGCGGACGCTGGCAGAAAGCACACGGAATCGCGGGCGTAGTCTTCCGATGCCGCAAAAACCGAATGCGGCTCCAATCGGTGGAAAAGGAACAGTTCCCCGGCGCAGACCACGCCCTCCCATCCGGCGCTTCTGACCGTTGCGTTTCCGCGGCGGACATACAGAATCTGGTACCCGTCGTGGCTGTGATCCTCTTTTCCGCGGGAGGTTTCCGAATAGGTCGCCGACAACAGCCACCAAAGCATAGGCTATACTCCTCCGTTTCCGTGTTTTCTGTTTTTCTTTTCTCTCTGCGTTAATGATAACAGATTTTTCTCCGGTTTGCAAGTTTTTTGGTAAAAAAGCAGATTTTACAGAAAAGAAAACAGAAAAAACATAGAAAAACGGTGCGAAAGCTTCTATAATAAAAACAGATTCCGGCGGCTTTGCATCTTGTGCCGCCTTGCGGAGGTTTTGCTTTATGCCTGTTTATTCTTCCAAAGAAGCGTTTCTGAAAGAAAATGAAAACACCGGTGCCGCACTTCCCTATACCGACGGGATCGGGGTTCTGTCCGCTCCCCTTCGGATCGGGAACAAAACCGTTCCGAACCGGCTCGCCTGCCAGGCAATGGAGGGCTGTGACGGAACCGCATCCGGTGAACCGGGGGAGCTGACTGTCCGGCGGTATGACCGGTTTGCCGCAGGCGGTGCCGGATTGATCTGGTTTGAAGCCACGGCGGTTCTGCCGGAGGCGCGTGCCAATCCGCATCAGCTTTGGATTCACCGGGACAATCTGGATGCGTTCCGCCGGGAGGCAGACCGTACCCGGGAGCTTGGAATGCGTACAAACGGATATGCGCCTCTTTTGATCCTGCAGGCGACGCATTCCGGCAGGTACAGCAAGCCAAACGGGTTTCCGGATCCGATCATTGCCTATCACAATCCGATTTTTGAAAAGGACGCTCCGATCGGAGACGGCAGAATCATTTCCGACGAAGCGCTTGACCGGGTGAGGGACGCGCTGGTGGAAGCGGCGGAGCTTGCGGAGCTTGCCGGGTTTGACGGTGCGGACATCAAATGCTGTCACCGCTATCTGAACTGTGAGCTTCTTTCCGCCTACGAACGTCCCGGCAGGTACGGCGGTAGCTTTGAAAACCGCACCCGTCTGTTGCGGGAGAGCGTTTCCGGGGCGATGCAGGTCACATCGCGCAATTTTCTGGTCACGACGCGGCTGAACGTCTATGACGGATTCCCCTATCCTTACGGCTTCGGGGTCTCCCGGGACGGCTCTCTTGCGTTCGACCCGGAGGAGCCTGCGATGCTTTTGCGGGCGCTCTCGGAGCTTGGCATCCGTCTTGTGAACGTTACGATGGGAAATCCCTATTTCAATCCGCACGTCAACCGTCCCTTCGCCAAGGGTCCGTATCCGGCGCCGGAGCATCCCCTGCTCGGTGTTTCCCGGATGCTTTTCGGAACGGCGGAGCTGAAGCGCCGGGTTCCGGAGCTGACCCTGCTCTGTTCCGCGCTGACTTATCTCGGAGTTGCGGCTCCCGGCGTTGCCGCCGCCATGATTGCGGACGGCGGGTTTGATCTTGCCGGATTCGGCAGAACCGTATTTGCCTATCCGGATTTTGCAAACGACATTCTCCGCTTCGGCGGCATGAAGAAAGAAAAATGCTGTATCGCCTGCTCCAAGTGCACGGAGCTGATGCGTGCCGGCTCCACGCCCGGCTGTGTGATCCGTGATCCGCTCTACCGGGAGCTTTACGGAAAGGTCTTTTCCTGACGGCGCTCCGAAGAATCGTCGGCAGGTACCGCTCTTCACTTTTATCAGACAAGGAGAACCGATATGAAAACAGCGATTGTGACCGGATGCCTCGGCGGCATCGGAAACGCCATTGCAAAAAAATTTCTGGATGCCGGGTATCGTGTATACGGGATGGGACGTTCCGAGGAAGCCCGCGCTCTGCGGGAGCTTCCGCACCCGGAATTCGTTTATGTGCAGGGAGACATCTCCTCCCCGGAGGATCGGCACCGTCTGGTATCCGCCGCGACGGAGTGCGGCAGAATCGACGTGCTGGTAAATGTTGCGGGGATCGCGCCGCGCGTGCGTGCCGATCTGTTGGAGATGACCGAGGAGAGCTATGACGAGGTCATGCGTATCAACACCAAGGGAACCTTTTTCCTGACGCAGGAGGTTGCCGCCTGCATGATCCGGAACGAGCCGGCGAACGGCGTCCGCGGATACATCTGCAACACCTCCTCACTCTCTGCCTATGCCGCTTCGGTCAACCGGGGAGAATACTGCATCTCCAAGGCAGGAGTTTCCATGATTACCAAGCTTTTTGCCGTCCGGCTGGCGGAATACGGCATCTTTGTGAACGAAACGCGACCCGGCATCATTGCCACGCCGATGACCTCCTCCGTCACGGAGAAATACGACCGGCTGATTGCCGACGGACTTCTGCCGGAGCGGCGGTGGGGACAGCCGGAGGACGTTGCCGCGGCAACCTTCGCACTCTGCAACGGCTCCCTCCCCTATGTGACGGGGCAGGCGCTGGATGTGGACGGCGGCTTCCATTTACAGAGGTTATGAGTATGGCAAAGGCAAATCTTTCTGCGGATTTTTCCGCCGGACGGGTGGCGGAAGGATATGACGCGGTGGTGGTCGGCTCCGGTGCGGCGGGCTACAGTGCCGCCTGCCGTCTGCAACGCTCCGGAACGGTTCGGGTGCTTCTGATGACGGAAGGCATCCTTTGCGGCACCTCGCGCAACACGGGCAGTGACAAACAGACCTACTACAAGCTCTCCGTCGGCGGTAGCTTTCCGGACAGTCCGCGGAAAATGGCGGAGGATCTGTTTTCCTGCGGTGCGGTGGACGGTGATACGGCGCTTTGCGAGGCGGCACTCTCCGTACGCGGGTTTCTGCATCTTTGCGAAATCGGGGTTCCGTTTCCGGTGGATTCCTTCGGAGAATACATCGGGTACAAGACGGATCACGATCCGGCGGCGCGGGCAACCTCGGCAGGTCCCCTGACCTCCCGGTACATGACGGAGGCGCTGGAGGAAGAAGCCGCCGCGCTCGGTGTTCCGGTAGCGGACGGGCTGTTGGCGATTGAAGTTTTGGTCGGAAAGGACGGCGTTTGCGGACTGTTGGCTCTGGAGCAGAAAAGCGGAGAAACGGTTCTTTTCCGCACGCCATGCGTCGTTCTTGCCACGGGAGGTCCTGCCGGAGTTTATGCGGACACGGTATATCCCGCCGGTCAGCACGGCTCGTCCTCGCTCGCGCTCCGCGCCGGAGCCTCGATGCAGAATCTGACCGAATGGCAGTACGGTCTTTCCTCCGTTTCTCCGCGCTGGAACGTTTCCGGAACGTACATGCAGGCGCTCCCCCGCTTTTTCTCGGTCGGTGCGGACGGAGCGGAGCATGAATTTTTGTCGGAGTTCTTCCGCGACCCGTATGAAGCGCTTTCCGCCGTTTTTCTCAAGGGCTATCAATGGCCGTTTGATGTCCGGCGCGTCCGCGACGGCTCCTCCGTCATCGATCTTCTGGTCTACCGGGAAACGGTTCTGCGCCGTCGCAGGGTCTTTCTGGACTACACGAAAAACGCCTTCGGGCTTTCGGAAATCGACTTTTCCCGTCTCTCTCCGGAAGCCTCCGGGTACCTGTGCCGTGCGGGCGGAACGCAGCGCACACCAATCGGGCGGCTTGCCTTTATGAACCGTCCGGCGGTGGAGCTGTACCGTTCCAAGGGAGCGGATCTTTTCCGGGAGCCTTTGGAAATTGCACTTTGTGCCCAGCATCACAACGGCGGCATTGCCGTGGATGCACATTGGCAGACCTCGGTTCCGGGGCTGTATGCCGTCGGGGAATGTGCCGGAACGCACGGGGTGACCCGCCCCGGCGGAAGCGCACTGAATGCCGGTCAGGCAGGAGCGCTCCGCGCGGCGGAGCACATCCGTGCAGAAGGGCGGCAGGAAAACGCCGCGGAATTTAACCGTGCTGCCGCGTCAGCGTTGCAAGCCGACCGCGATTTCCGTGCGTCGCTGTCGCATCATGCTCCGTCGGCATGCTCCTGTGCGGAGCTGACGCGGCAGCTCCAACGCCGGATGAGCGACTGTGCCGGAGCGATCCGGGACCCGGAAAAGATGCGGGAGACGCTTTCCTTTGTCCGCTCCCTGCTCTTCCGTTTTCCGGAAGCGGTCGCTCCGGATGCGTCCGGTGCGGATGCGCTTGTCTCCGTTTACCGGCTACGGGATCTTCTTTATACATCCGAGGCTTTGCTCTTCTCGATGCTGGACTATGCTTCCCATGCGGACGGCTCCCGCGGCTCCGCGCTTTGCCGCGCTTCTGACGGAATGGGGCTTCCGGGACTCGGGGACGGGTTCCCGGTGACGGTTTCTCCGACGGGGTTCGGCGATTGCGTTCAGGAAGTTGCGGCACCCGGCGGAATTCTTACGGTGCGCTGGCGTCCGGTTCGTCCGATCCCGCCGGAGCCGGAATCCTTTGAAACGGTCTGGCGGGAATTTCGCGGGGAACGTTGAAACGGAATTTTGTCCGGCGGTGTACGTTTGTACATTGCCGGACATTTCTCATTGCTTTCCGAAAAGCGCCGGCAGTATGAAATGACGCTCATGACAGCGCCGACATCTGAAAAAGACGTTCGCAGAACCGTTTGGTAAACGCTTCCTTTGCCGGGAAATCCATTGCGCCGATATAGATGTCCTCCACCCGGAAATGCAATTTCCGAACCTCTGCAAGATTCTCTACGGTTCGGGTCCGCAGTGCGCGGCACATCCGTGCGGTGAAGTTCAGCTCCGCCCGGACATCCTTCATCCCTGCAGTATCCATAAACCTTCGCATGGAAATTTTTCGGCAAAGCACGCCGGGCACCTCCTCCGGCGGAATCACGACAAACGCCGTCCGGCTCTCCGGGAAGAAAATGCCGTCGGTCTTTTCCGGTTGCGCCGGGTCATGCGAAAAGCGGAATTTTTGCTTTCGTTCTGTTGCGATTCTGCGGATTTCCTCCATCAGATAAAATGCGCTTCCGTGGCAGTCTTCAATCAGGAAACACTTCTCCGCCATGGAAAAGTAGGTATCAAAGCCGATCTCTCCCCGCATTCCGATGGATCGGATGAGTGCGGGAATTGCCTCGGCTTTCTTTCCTGCCGGAAGGTTCTGCAACAGTCTTGCGGCAAGCTCCCGAATCTTTTCCTGCCGTACAAACGGGGCAACCAGCGCATCCCGGTTGTCGGAAAGCGCTCCGTAAGCCGCAAGGCATCGGTATGCCCGGCGGTATGCTCCGGCTTTTTCCCGGTTCAGTTCCCCGATCTCCGCCGCATGCGGAATCAGTTTTTCCGCATTCCAGAAGTCGCCGAGGTTGACGATTTCCTCCCGGAACCCGGGGTGGGACGGCTCATACACATGCGGGGCGGTGGCATCCAGAAGCGCCACCGTTCTTTCTTTTCCGCTCAGAATGACCGCATCAAGAGAATCCGGGTCAGAGGAGCAGTAAATATATTCGCAATGGTACCCCTTTCGCTCTCCGCACGCCGCGACCTCCCGCAGAAAACGGCTTTTTCCGGTTCCGGGGCCGCCCTTTACGGCGTAAACATGATCGACCTCGCTCCGGTCAAATACCTCCCGATAATTGCTGTAAAAGCCGGAACGACTGTTGGATGCAACGAAGCAGGCATCCTCTCCGGTGGTACGCCACTCCATACGATTCCTCCTTACCTTTCTTTTTTCGGTATCAGCGTATGCAAAAGTGAAAAAAAGGTTCTAATCCGGCGGCGGGCGGCATAGGCTGGTATCAATCAAATGCGGGAGGTGAAACCGATGCTGCGTATTGAGACCTATCGTCGCATCCCTGTACTTCCGGAAGTGCTGACCGGACTGCTTCCGGCGGCGCTCACCGATGCGGTTGCGCACTGCGGTGCCGGGCGGGTCGAAGAGCTTCGTCTGCACGCCGGGCGGCGGGCAAGCGTCACCTGCGAGGGGAAAAGCTATTCGCTTCCGGTCGTTTTTTCTGCCGCGGAAATGGACGGGCTTCTGAAGCGGATGTGTGCAGGCTCGCTGTACGCCTATGCGGAAAGCATCTGCCGCGGGTATCTGACGCTTCCCGGCGGCATCCGGGTCGGCGTTTGCGGAAGTGCCGCTGTGGAGGGTGGAAAAATCATCGGTGTGGATCGGATTACCGGGCTGATTCTTCGTCTGCCGCATGCGTTTTTTGCGGATGTTGCTCCGCTTCTTTCCCGTCTCCGTGCGCCTTTGGCGGTTGGCGGGCTATTGCTCTATGCACCGCCGGGCGTCGGAAAAACGACGGTGCTGCGTTCCCTTGCCCGTGCCGCCGCCGCTCCCGCCTGCGGAATGCGAACCGTTGCGGTGGACGCGCGGGAGGAACTGGCGACGGGGCTTTCCGGGGAGGAACTGAACTTGGACATCCTTTCCGGATACCCGATGCCGCTCGGCATTGAGATTGCGGTACGTTGTCTGGGTGCGGAACTGGTACTTTGTGACGAGATCGGAAACCGGACGGAGGCGGATGCCATCCTTTCGGCGGCGAACTGCGGGGTTCCCGTGGTTGCCTCGGCGCATGCCGGAACGCTCCGGGAATTGCTTGCCCGCCCGTTTCTCCTTTCTCTGCACCGCGCCCGTGTTTTCGGCGGATATGTGCGGCTGTGGCGGAACGGGAGCGGATTCCGGTTTGATATTTCCGACTGGGAGGCGGCGGAGGAGGTGTGTTCCGGATGATGGTTCTGAAGCTGATCGGCGGCGGAATTCTCCTTGCGGTGGGCGCTTTTTCGGCATATCACACGATCCGTTACGAAAAGAAACGGCTTTCGGTTCTGGAGGGATGGTTGGATCTAGTTCTTTACATCCGTTCGCAGATTGACTGTTTTCTGACCCCTCTGCACGAAATCCTTGCCGCGGGAGAACCGTCGGCACCGGGCACCGGAATTCCGGACGGCACCGGAAACCTTTCGGCGCTGCTGAAGGCATCTTCGGTCTATCTGGACGAGGAAAACCGGCGGTTTCTGGAAGCCTTTGTGCGGGAAATCGGCTCCGGCTATCGGGAAGAACAGCTGCATCTTTGCGACTATTACATCGGGGTTCTGCGCACGCGGCGGGAAAAAGCGGCGGCGGAGCTTCCCCGAAGGATCCGTGCCTGCCGCGCGCTCTGCCTCTGCATTGCCGCCGGCAGTGCGATTTTGCTTTGGTAAGGACTGAAAAAGGAGTACGGTCGTGGATATTTCACTGATTATCAAAATTGCCGGCGTCGGAATTCTTGTTGCGGTCGTATCGCAGATCCTCGGAAAAACCGGTCGGGATGAGCAGGCTACCTTTGTTACCATTGCGGGAATTCTGGTCACGCTCATGCTGCTCCTGACGCAGATCCGGGAGCTGTTGGATCTCATCATTTCCGTCTTCGGAATGTAGCGCGATGGACAGCGTAAAGGTTTGTATGATTGCCGTGACGGGAGTCTGCGCCGCGATGGTTCTGAAGCAATGGAAGTCGGATCTGCTCCCCCTCTTCCGGCTTGCCGTGCAGCTGGTTCTGGCAGTTGGGATTCTCTCGGCGGCATCCCCCCTGATTTCGGTTTTACGGGAGCTTGGCGCCGCGTCCTCCCTTTCCTCCTATGTGACGGTGCTTCTCAAGGCGCTGAGCGTTGCGATCCTGACGCAGGGCGCCTCCGGCATCTGCCGGGAATGCGGAGAAGGCGGAATGGCAGACGCGGTAGAGCTTGCCGGAAAGGCGGAGATCCTGTTGCTTTCCCTGCCCCTGATGCAGGAGTTGTTTTCCGCCGCAAAGGAGCTTTTGGAACTGGGAGGGTCTGCAGGATGAAAAAAAGAAACAAGGGCTTTCTTTTTGCATACCTTCTTCTGTTGCTTCTCCTCTCTTCCGCGTTTCCTGCCGCAGCGGAAGCGGAAGCGGATGTGGATTATGAGCACGTTCCGGAGGAATTCAAAGCATTTCTGGAAGCGTTTCCGGAGGATCTCTGCGCGCTTTTGCCGGACGGGCTTTTTGCGGAGGATGCCGTTTCCGTGGGAGACGCGGCTCTGTCGCTCGGCAATTTTTCCGGGCTTTTGCGGGCACTGCTCTCACTGCTCGGTGCCCGGCTTCCGGAAGCCGCCGCTCTGCTTGCAACCGTTGCGGGGCTTCTGATTCTCTCCGCTGTGTTCCGTGCGTTACAGAATGCGGTCGGCTCCGGCGGGATCGGACGGGCGTTCTCTTTTTGCAGCACCGTTGCCGTTCTTGCGGCACTGCTCGGAGAGGGGTATGTCTGCGTCCGCACGGTGACGGAATATTTTACGACGCTCAACGGCGTCTGCGCCGCTTCTCTTCCGCTTTCCGCAACGCTTTACGCCATGGGCGGAAATACGGCAACGGCGGCGGCATCCTCTGCCGCGCTCACGGTCTACATGACGGTGATGGAAGAACTGATCGGAAAGACCATTGTTCCCTTTTGCGGCATCTGTCTCTCGTTCTCTCTGGTAGGGGCGATGGATTCCTCCGTCCGCATCGGAACCTTGCTTTCGACGATCAAAAAAAATTACACGACGGCGCTGACTTTTTTGATGATGCTTTTGCTTGCCATGCTTGCGTCGCAGACCCTCCTTGCCGCAAAGAGCGACACTTTAATGATGCGGAGTGCAAAATTTGCCGCAGGAAACCTGTTCCCGGTGGTCGGCGGGTCGGTGTCGGAACTGTTGCGCACAGTCTCCTCCGGGGTCGGCTATCTCCGGGGAACGATCGGCATCTGTGCGACGCTTCTGTTGTTATTGCTTTTGTTCCCGGTGCTCATAGAGTTGTTTCTCTTTCGGCTGGTTTATCAGCTCTGTGCGTCGCTTGCCGATCTGCTGGGCTGTGAGTGTGAAAAGAAGCTGTTGGAGGAATTTGCTTCGGTCAACGGGTACCTTGTCACTGCCGTCGCCATCTGTTCCTCGGTGCTTCTGCTCTCGCTCTCCCTTCTGACGAGCGTTGCGTCTGCCATCGGTTAAGGAGGTTCCTCTGTTTTGAAGGTCTATTTTCTGACGCTCTTCTCGGCATCTCTCATCGCCGCTCTGATCGGGCTGTTGACACCGGAGGGCAAGGACGGCGGGCTTTTAAAGGTTGTGAAGCTTCTGACCTCCCTCTTTCTGGTCTGTGTTCTGATCTCGCCGGTTAAGAGTATGGTAAGCGGGTGCCGCTCTCTGGCAGACGGAAATTTTTCTTTGCCGGGTGAAGAAGGCTCGGACGCGGATGCGCTCCGCCGGGAGGCATCGGAACGCCTTTCCGCCGCTTCAAAAGAATATTTTGTGCAGAGACTGACGAAAATGCTGGAAGAAAAATTTTCGGTGGAGCCGGGACAGCTCCGCTGTGTGGTTCGTTTCGGCGGCGCGGAGGATGCATTATATCCGGAAAAGGTGACGGTGATTCTTTCCGGGCGGGCAATCTGGTTGGATCCGGAGCCGATAGAGACATATGTCCGTTCGCTTTTGAACTGTGTCTGCGAAACGGCGATTGAATAGTCTTTGGCGGGCACACTTGGGTACCGGGGAAAGGAGATTTTTTGATGTTTGATTTTCTGAAGGACGGAAAGGGCGGCGGCGGAAAGGGTCGTCTGATTCTTTTGGTTCTTGGCGGGCTTGCCGGAGTTTTTCTGATTGTGTTTGGCGGAAGCTTTGGAAAGGTCACGACGGAGGAAGTACACTCGACCTATCAGACGCGGGAGGATGAACTGGTCATCTACCAGGAATACCTGGAAAAGCGGGTGCGGGAACTGTGCGAGCCGGTCGTCGGCAGTTCGGTGACCGTGACGGTAACACTTTCCGAGAGTTTTTCCTCCGTCTATGCGACGGAATGGAACAAAGAAGAGGAAAAGTACGTGATCCTTGGGAGCGGCTCCTCTGCGTCGGCGCTCTATCTGACGCGCTCTGCGCCGCAGATCGGAGGCATCGGGATTGTCTGCCGCGGCGGAGGAGATGCGACGCTTCGGAAGGAGCTGCTCGCTCTGCTCTCTTCCGCCTTTCATGTTCCGAGCAACCGCATTTACATCGCCGAAGGAAATCCGTAAGGAGGGCATCCGGAAAGCGCACTGCGAATGTTTCTACAACAAAAGCAATTCGTCCGCCGCCTTCGGCATCAGTTCTCTTTACACAAGGAGCCACTGTTGCGGGAGGGGTTGTTCGACGGCAAAGCCTTTTTCGTCCACCTGTTTAGTGATTGTTTTTTCGGACAACGCCTCCCTCGGCGGAGTTCTCTATACCAAAAAACACCGCGCCGCCGGAATGGTGCGATACATTCCGGCGGCGCGGTGTTTTGATTCGGTCGGTCAGTGGCTGTCCGATCCTTGAAAAGTGTTCAATTCTGCTTTGCCGGAAGCTTTTCCGGTTTGACAACCCAGCGAATGACAAACAGGGTTCCGACGGTCAGCGCAACGCCGATCGGCAGGCAGATCCATGCGTTCCGGACAAATCCCGCGATGATATACATGACAAACGAGATGCCCGCGACGGTGACGGCATACGGCAATTGTGTGGAAACGTGGTTGAGATGGTCACATTCCGCTCCGGCAGAAGACATGATGGTGGTATCGGAAATCGGCGAACAATGGTCTCCGCAAACGGCACCGGCAAGGCAGGCGGAAATACAGATAATGAGAATCTCTCCCCCCTCCGGGAACATATAGGTCACGATCGGGATCAGAATGCCGAAGGTTCCCCACGAGGTGCCGGTGGCAAATGCCAGCACGCAGGCAACAAGGAAGATGATGGCGGGCAGGAAGTTGTTCAGGCTCTCCGCCGCGCTGTTCATCAGGTCGGCAACGTAGTATTTGGCTCCGAGCAGTGAGGTCATATTTTTCAGTGCGGTGGCAAAGGTCAGAATCAGGATGGCGGGCACCATGGCAATAAAGCCGGACGGCACGCATTCCATTTCCTCCTTGAAGCTCATGGAGCGACGGATCAGGAAATAACCGACGATCAGTACAAGCGCAATCAGACCTCCCCACGGGAGTCCGACGGTGGCATCGGTATCGGAAAAAGCGGAAACAAAATCGGCACCGTTCAGAATTCCGCCGTTGTAAATCAATGCAAAGATGCAGGAAACGACCAGAAGGACGATCGGAACGATCAGATCCATGACGCGGCCTTTTTCGGTCATTGGTGCTTTTTCCGCATTCTCAGCGGTTCTTTCGCCGGAAGTAAAGAGATCGCCGTGCTCCTGCGCGTTGTATTCATGCATCCGCATGGCACCGTAGTCATATCCCATCAGGGCAAGGGTGATGATGAAAACGAAGGTCAGAAGCGAATAGAAATTGTACGGGATGGCGGTGATGAACAGCTCCAGTCCTTTTCCGTCCTCCGCGTAGCGGGAAACCGCCGCCGCCCAGCTGGAAATCGGGGCGATCATGCAGACCGGCGCCGCAGTCGCGTCGATCAGATAGGCAAGCTTGGCGCGGGAAACCCTGTGCCCGTCGGTCACAGGACGCATCACGGAGCCGACGGTCAGACAGTTGAAATAATCGTCCACAAAAATCAGGATGCCGAGAAGAAATGTGGAAAGGATGGCACCGACGCGCGTTTTGATGTGCTTCTGCGCCCAGCGTCCGAATGCGGCAGAGCCGCCGGAACGGTTGATGAGAGCGACGATGATTCCCAGTTCCACGAGAAATACAAAGATTCCTGCGGTTCCGGACACGGCGGAAATCAGTCCTTCGCTGACGAGGGCATCCATGGAAGAGGTAAAGGAAAAATCGGCATAAAGCAATGCGCCGGAAAGAATTCCGACCAGGAGAGAACTGTAGACCTCCTTGGTAATCAGCGCCAGTCCGATGGCAATGACCGGCGGCAGCAGTGCCCAGAGAGATCCGCGTACCATTCCCTCTCCACCGCATTCCGGGCATGGCTCTCCGTCAACGAGTCCCGTTGCGTGGCATTCGGTACAGCGCACCGTTTTCATGGATCCGCCGGTCACGCCGGCAACGACCAAAAGTGCGATAATAACAACAACCGCCACAGCAAGGATGATTTTCTGTGTTCTTGACATTTTGAAAAAACTTCCTTTCAATGAATTTGTGATTTTCAGTCTGCATTCTTCTGATGCCAAAGAAAAAATCATCTGCAAAAGACAAACAAAAAATGCGCGGCAGAGTACCGCGCAATAAAAACAGATGTCCGGCAGGCAAAAAACGCTCTTTGCCGGGATGTTTTCACTGATAGCGCTCCACAAATGTGACAGTGCATACGGTGTTCCCGTATGCCCCAGCAAAATCCGACGGAAAAATCGGATTCCCTTCGGCGAAATCTCCTTTTGTGCGCACCCTTTTCCGGGCGATGGTCGCACGACTCATAGATTCCGCACCTCTATCTTTGATCCATCTTATGAAATTGTTGTCTGAAAATACGCTGTCAGTATAGCACAGTCTTTTTATTTTGTCAAGTATTTTTTACAAAAAATTCCCGTTTTGTGCATTTTCTTGACTTTTCGCGGTTTGCGTGCTATACTGTTATTGGGAACATTGTTTTGGAGGGATGGAAAATGAGTGGATCCGACAAGAAAGCAGGCTCTTCTTGCGAGGACTGTGTTTTTTATGATTATGATGATATTTATGACACCTACTATTGCCGGGTAAATCTTGACGAGGACGAATGGTTGCAGGCGCTTTCCGGCGGACGGCGGGTTTGTCCCTACTACCGCCACTATGACGAGTACAAAAGTGTTCACAAACAAATCTGAAGCAAGGGAAGGCGCTTTATCGGCGGCTTTCCCTTTTTTCGTTCTGCGACGGGTGCAGCAAGGTTGGGGCGTTTCCGGTCATTCCGCGCTCCGGGAATTTCCGGTTGACGCTTTCGGGGCGGCGGCGCTTCTTTCGGGGTTATGCTTGGATGGTCTTTTTCCATCCGCCGGGGCTGACACCGAAGCGACTTTTGAAAATCTTGGAAAAATTGCAGGGGTCGTCGTAGCCGCACAGCTTTGCCGCTTCCGCAACGGTTTTCCCTTTTTCCAGTTGTTTTTTTGCTTCCTCCATACGCACGTTAATGAGATACTCCTGCATGGTTTGTCCGGTTTTCGCCTTGAACAGGCGCGACAGGTACCGCCTGTCCAAATTCATCCGGCCGGCAATCTCCTCTACGCGCACCTGCTGCATATACAGGGCGTTGATATAGTCCGTCACCTTCCGGACATAGTGGTTATGCCCTTTTCCGGTGGCAAAAAAAGCGGCATACATCCGGAACAGAAGCGCCGCACTCCGGTATTCCCAGACGCCGTCCGTGTCATCGCAATCCATGATTTCCTTCGCCCAGTTTTCCCGATACCGCACGACCGGCGGCAGCTCCGCAAAGCGATCCGACAGTCTCCCGTCAAATCCGATCCATTGGTAGGACCATGGGTTTGTCTCGTCCGCACGATACACGGTAACCTCCTCCGGAAGAATAATAAATGCTTCTCCCGCACCGATCCGGTATTCCTGTCCTGCCTTGCGGTAAAAGCCCACCCCGGAGGAGACAAAATGAATCAGGGTATAGTTGCGGACCGCCGGACCGAAGGCATGTCCCGGCGCGCAGTCCTCGCTTCCGACGATCAGCGGATTCAGGTCTGTGAAATGCCGGTTGATGAGGACATACTCCTTTTCGATTTTCATCACGGTCACCTTCCTTTCTTCAGGTTACATTATAACATATTTTACGCACCTGATGCAATAGCTTTTTTGAAAATCCGGAGGTATAATAAAAATACTTTCCCGACACGAATTGTTCCTGTCGGGATCAATCAAAGGAGATTTACGGATATGAAGGTCACATTTATGGGTGCCGGAAGCACGGTTTTTGCAAAGAACGTTCTTGGCGACACGATGCTCTGCCCGGAATTTCACGATGTGGAAATCGCACTTTACGACATTGACAAGGAGCGATTGGACGAGTCCTATCTGATGATTCAGGCGCTGAATCAGAATACAAATGAAGGCCGTGCAACCGTGAAAAAGTTCCTTGGCGTAGAGCAGCGCAAGGATGCGCTCCGCCGTGCGGATTTTGTGGTGAACGCCATTCAGGTCGGTCTTTACGACCCCTGCACCATCATTGATTTTGAGGTTCCGAAAAAATACGGTCTGCGTCAGACCATCGGCGACACACTCGGCATCGGCGGTATTTTCCGCGCCATGCGTACCATCCACGTGATGAAGGGCTTTGCCGCAGACATTGAAGAAGTGTGCCCCGATGCATGGTTCCTCAATTACACCAATCCGATGGCGATGCTCTCCGGATATATGCAACGCTACACCGGCGTCAAGACCGTAGGACTTTGCCACAGCGTTCAGGTCTGCCCTTCCGCCATTCTGGACGGGGTCGGCATGCACGACAAGCTGGAGGGCTGCCGCACCAAAATTGCCGGCATCAACCATATGGCATGGCTCCTCGAAATCTACGACAAGGACGGCAATGACCTCTATCCCGAGATCCGCCACCGTGCCAAGGAAAAGAATGCGAATGAAAAGCACAACGACATGGTTCGTTTTGACTACATTGAAAAGCTTGGTTATTACTGCACCGAGAGCAGTGAGCACAATGCCGAATACAATCCCTTCTACATCAAAGCAGGCCGCGATGATCTGATCGAAAAGTTCAACATTCCGCTGGACGAATATCCGCGCCGCTGTATCAACCAGATTGCCGGATGGAAGAAGCAGAAGGAAGAGCTGATGGCGGGCGGTAAGATCACCCACACCCGTTCCCGTGAGTATGCTTCGATGATTATGGAAGCGATGGTGACGAATGTTCCCTACAAAATCGGCGGAAACGTCATCAACCACGGCTGCATCTCCAACCTTCCCGCGGAAGCGTGTGTGGAGGTTCCGTGTCTGGTAGACAACAACGGCATTACTCCCACCTATGTCGGCGATCTGCCGCTTCAGCTTGCGGCGATGAACTCTTCCAACATCTATCCGCAGATGCTGACCATTGAAGCCGCGCGCACGGGAAGCCGTGAAACGCTTTATCAGGCGGCAATGATGGAGCCGCACACGGGCGCTCAGCTGTCTACGGACGAAATCGTAGCACTTTGCAACGATCTGATCGAAGCGCACACGAACGCAGGATATCCGATCTTCTGAGGTTCCGCGCTTCTGCTTTCCGCAAAAAAAGGATCGCCCGTTTTGGGGCGATCTTTTTTGCTTTTCCGGGGTTCCGGAATATTTTATCGGATGAAGCTCAGAAAAAAGTGCCAGTCATCACGACTGAAAAAGTGCGTTCCTGCACGTTTGGCAAATGCAATGGTTCCGG
This sequence comes from uncultured Eubacteriales bacterium, assembly GCA_934481515.1. Lineage (GTDB taxonomy): Bacteria > Bacillota > Clostridia > Oscillospirales > CAG-272 > UMGS1865. The sequence continues at coordinate 15,430 of CAKSPO010000020.1, read as the reverse complement.
AAGAAACGGAAGCGCCATCCGGCAAAAACGCTCCTCCGAGATTCAGTCCCGGAAAGCCCGCTTCCCGATAAATAAGATCTGCCGCTTCTGCAGCAAGAAACTGTGCATCAGTATCCGCCCATGTATCTTCTTCCGCAGTTACGATGCAAAGCTTTCGCGGTGCGATCAGGGCGAGTAAAAAATGCTGGTCGAAAGGCATTTCGTTTTCTTTTCCGGCATATTCGGGGAAGGCTGGCGAAAACCAATACGGAAAAACATGGCAGATTTTTTCAATGGTTTCTCCGTTCTTCTCCCGTGCGATGGCGGCTCCGCAACAACCGGAGCAGTTGGACAGAACGCCGGAAAAGCGGGAATCCCGTGCCGCTGTGAGGAGTGCGGTCTTCCCGAGCCGGGAGTGCCCCGCAATAAAAAGGCTTGACTCCGTTGCATATCCGTTCTCCAGCAGATAGCTTGCCGCTGTACTTGCGGCATAGCTCCAGACCGCGATCTTTCCGGCTCCGTTCGGTTCCGACCGATTGCAGATCAGCCCGGCAATACCGTCGGAAAAATCCCCGTCGTCACTGCTGATTTGCCGATAGCAAAGATGTGCCAGCACGATCCCTTCATCCATCAGTTCCTCAACCGGGCAATATTGGTTGGGAAGCCGTTCTTCAAAATTCAGTTGCAGTACGGTATTCGGATGCTTTGTACGGTACGGAACAAAAATCTTCATCGGAAAGGACGCGCAATCTCCGCTCCTGCACAGAGTAAACTCAACCGTAATCTCTCTGCATTTTCCGGAAAACCGTTTTTCTTCTTCTCCCGTTACGGAGGATGTAATCCGGATTCCGTCGGTGCGGACATTCCCGTATTCCCCGTCAAGCAACAGACGGAGTGCGGCTTCCCGATCAAAGGTGCCGTCCGTTCGCCGCGGATAATCCGGAAGAGAAAATGCTTCGGAGTACCGCCTGGTTGCCCGGAGCGTCGCGGACGGAAAAGATAAAGCGTTCATTGTTCTTCTCCTGCTTTTTACTCTGAGGAACCGTTTTTCTTCTGCCGTTCCATGTCCCGGTCTGCCTGTCGGCGGGCATCGGTATCCCGCTTATCGTACAGTTTCTTTCCCCGGCAGACGCCAATCTCCACCTTGACGTGGCTCCCGGAAAAATACAGGGACAGCGGAACGACGGTCAGCCCTTTTTGCTGAACCTGCCCTTGCAGCTTCAGAATTTCTCTGCGGTGCAGAAGCAATTTTTTCTTGCGCAACGGGTCGGTGTTGAAAATGTTTCCCTGTTCGTAAGGACTGATATGCATTCCGAGGACAAACACCTCTCCGCCGTCGAAGGAGCAGTAAGAATCCTTGAGGTTGACGTTTCCGTTCCGGATGCTTTTGACCTCGGTTCCGGCAAGGGCAATTCCCGCCTCATATTTTTCTTCTATAAAGTAATCGTGCCATGCTTTTTTGTTCTGCGCAATCAGCTGGTGCGCTTCTTTTTTCTTCTCCGCCATAGTTTCTCCGTCATTGCATATTGTTATAAAAAATTTCTTCGTCCGCGTAGTACAGTCCCAGCTGATCCTTGGCGATGCCGGAAATGTAGTCCTTATTTTTCGGATCGTTCAGCCATGCGCGGATTTCTTCCATTTTGGACTGATACTCATGAAGCGCCTCTCCGGTCGCCGTCCCCGAATTCAGTACCTCCCGGCATTCCTCGTAGTCGGCAAGCAGTTTTTTTAATTCTTCACCGGATCCGAGAAGATCAATCAGCTCCGCCCGGATTTCATAAAATTCCGAAAGATTCTGTTCCAGATATTCCGCTTCTTTTTTCAGCTGGTTATAGCGCATGATACCCCGCAGAAAAACGCCCACCGCGATGAGAACGACCACGCCGATGAGAATCCGGAACGTAAGTCCCATACTGAACTGTTTCTTTTCCGTTTTTTTCATGATGTACTTCCCTTTGTTTCGGTTCTTTTCGCAAAGCATCCGCAGATGCGCTCCATTCCGGGAAACGTTCCATTGCCGCAAGCAGGCATCCAATCTCCTGTTCGCCGGAAAAGAGCCGCTCCGTCAGCTGTTTTCTCTGTTTCCTTTGCCGCCGGAGTGCCTTTCTCCGGCAAAGGGCTTTGACTGCCGACGCGATGGATTTTCCGATCCACAAAAACGGTCGGGTCACAAAAAATACCGCGTAGCGCACGGTAAGAATGACAAAGAAGATTGCCGCCTCCAGCACGAAGGACAACAGCCTCCCGACGGTCATCCGGAACGCCGCAAAGCCTGCCGCCGCAGAAAGCAGTACCAGAATCCGGAGCTTTCCGTGATTCTGCTCATACAGAAGCAGAATCATTCCGCCTGCCGCAAACAGGCAAAAGAGGAAATCCTGGACAAACAACAGTGCCGCCTTGCCCCATCCCCGCCCCTTTGGAATCCGGTGCGGCGAAAGAAAGCGCCATTTTACATTTTGCAGGCGTTCGGTGACGCCGGAAGCGCTGCGGAATCCGAAAAAGACGCGCGACGCGCCGAGAAGGTCATAAAGAAGCCCCGCTCCCGCTCCGAACAGGAACGCATACCAATACAGGCACGCCAGTGCCGCCTGAGACAGTTCCATTCCGGTCAGCGGAACAGCTTTCCGAAGAATCCGCCGCGCGGGGACTTTTCGGTTTCGTCCGCGTCGTAGTAGCTGATGGAATTGACCTTCCCGTCCATGGTGACAATGCCCTCCTCCATGCTGAGCACATGGATGTGGAGAGACGCGCCGTCCACTTCCATATTCCCGCACAAGGTACTGAGTACCACGCTCTGCTCGTCAAAGCTGATGACGTCGGTTACGCCGTGCACCTCCAATGCTTCTCTGCCCTGCATGGAAATCCGATGGGTGCTCCGGTTTCCTTTTGCCGTCTCTGCATTCATTTTTCATCTCCCCCTCTGATGCATTCTGCTATACTTTATGCAGAAAGCTGGGGAAATATGAATTTCAGCCGTTTGCGCCTGATTCGTCGGTCAGAACCTCATACAGCGTTGATGCGTCCGCCTTGAAGGTAAAATTCTTCACGTCCAGCACCCGAACCTTGAGTGCACGCTGACCGAAGGTGATTTCCAGAACATCGCCCTCCTTGACGTCATAGGACGCCTTCGCCCTCTTTCCGTTTACGGTGACGTGCTCGGCATCACAGGCATCGTTTGCAACGGTTCGCCGCTTGATGATGCGGGAAACCTTCAGGTATTTATCAAGTCTCATTTAATTTTCCTTTGAATGTTTTGCCGGGAAGAAAGGAGATGCGGCGGGACGGGGTGACCTCTACCGTTTCATTGGTTTTCGGATTTCTTGCGGTATACGCCGGAAGCGTCCGTACCTCAAAGGTGCCGAAGCCGGAAATCTGCACTTCCTCGCCGGAAAGCAGTGTTTTTTCCATGACCTCTGCCAGTGCACGGTATGCCAGCTTCATTTCCTTGACGGAAAAGCCGTATTTTTTTGCCGCCTGTTCCACCCATTGTGATTTGTTCATGGTCTGATCCTCATTTTTCCGCAGTTCCGTTCCGTGTCTTTTTCTCGCCGGTTGGTTGCTTCTATTGTAGCACATTTTTTCCGGCTTTGCAAGACTTTTTTGGATGGCGGCAGGACTTTCTTACCATGCAGTTATGATCCGGTATTGTTCTTTTTCCGCTTTCCCGGAGACAATACCGAAAGATCCTCCCGCCGGACACTTCCGGTGGCAAAGGCGCACAGCAGGTAACAGGAGACGGTCATCAAAAGAATCAGCACGGTCAGAAGTGCTCCGGTCCCGTACCGGGCGGCAAGGAAGCGGTACAATGCGTAAGAAATGCCGACCGCCGCTACGGATGCCGTCAGCGGGCGCAGAAACACCTCCCCTGCGGAAATCTCTCCGAGAAACTTTTTGCAGAAAGAAACATTGAGCAGGACGATTGTCAGGTTGCAGGCAAGAGAACTCAGCGGCGCTCCCATAATTCCGATTCCGCCGTTCCCGATGAGCAGATATGCGACCGGGATTTTGATTGCCGCGCCCAGCAGAAGCGCAAGAATCGGGCGGTTGACAATCTGATGTGCATGCAGTACGGAATTGGTGCAGGTAATCATGCAGGAGAAAAAGACCGATGCGCCGAGTGCCGAAAGCAATGGGGACGCAATCCGTACCGCATCCGGCGCGATGCCGAAGAGCAGCGTCAGAATCGGTTCCGCAAATGCGGCAATTCCGAGTGCCGCAGGGACGGCAAACAGGGTGGTCAGTCGGAGGGAAAGACGAAGCAGTTCGGTCTGTCTTTGTGTATCTCCCTCCGCGATTGCCGCCGACAGCATCGGTACCAGCGGAAGTGCAACGGCGTTGACGAGGGTCGGAAGCAGTCCGTAAACCGAGAGCGCCAGTGTGGTATAGCTCCCATAGACGGTATTGGCAAGGGCTTCGGTATACCCCGCGTCCTGCAAGCGTCGCAGAATCATGGTCATGTCGATCAGCTTTGTAAATCCGGTCAGAGAAGCTCCGAGGGTCATCGGGACAGACAGAAGAAACAGCTGTCTCCATAGCTCCGGATAGGAGGAATCGGTCGGCGGCTGTATTTCTGCGCTTCCGGAAGGATAACTGTCTTCCTCCTTTTTCCGGAACCGTTGTTTTTCCGCACAAAGCCAAAGGGCAGAAAGGGCGCTTCCGAGAGTGAGCCCCCACCCTGCCGCCGCCGCAACCGTTTCCGTTCCGGCACCGTTCTCCAAGGCTGTTTTGGCAAACAGAACTCCGAAGATCAGCTTTCCAGCCGCTTCCAGCAACTGTGACAGTGCCGTGGGAAGCATTTTCTGAAAGCCCTGAAAATAGCCACGCAGGGCGGAGGAAAGGCAGACAAAAAACACGGTGGGAGAAATGGCGATCATACACCCGTATGCATGCTCACTCCGGATCCAATGACAAAGGCTTTTGGCAAAGACCGACATAAGGATGCTCCCCACAGTGCCGATGAACAGAAACGTCCACAGTGCCGTGCGGTAAATCTTTCGGACAGCGTCCCGGTCTCCTTTTGCAGCGGCACCGGAGACCAGCACGGAAAGTGCGACCGGAAGTCCGGCGGTGGCAATCATGCAGAACAGCATATAAATCTCATATGCGGAATGAAAATAACCCATGCCCTCGGATCCGAGATACGAGAGCATGGGAATCTTATACAGAAAACCGATGATTTTTACCGATACGGTGGAAACCGTCAGAAAAAAGACGCCGGACAGAAAAACCTTGCGGCTCCGGGTTTCCGAACGCTCCATGATACACCCCCGCTTTCTCAGTCGAAATAGTGAGAAAGCACCTCCTGTGCCTCATAGCGGAGCCGTTCCTCATCGATGGAAGTATACGCTCCGTTCCGGTAAAGTATGCGTCCGTCCACCATCGTCATGCGGACATCGGCGCGATCCGTGCTGTAGCAAAGCATGGCGTACGGGTCATAGCAAGGAAGATTGTGCAATGCATTCGTGTCCAGAAGCACCAGATCCGCCCGGAAGCCTGTGCGGATGCTTCCGCAATCCTCTCTTCCCTGTGCCAGCGCTCCGTTCCGTGTGGCGATCGGAAACAGCTCCTTTGCCGTCACCGCCGCCGGATTTCGGGAAACGCCTTTATGCAGAATTGCCGCGGTCTGCATCTCCCGGAGCAGATCCAGCCGGTTATTGGAGGCGGCTCCGTCGGTGCCGAGTGCGACGCGAACCCCCGCGTTCAAAAGGCGTCGGAGGGGCATCACTCCGCTGCCGAGCTTGAGGTTGCTGACCGGGTTGTGTGAAACGGTAACGTGCTTCTCTGAAAGAATGTCCATATCCTCTTTGCTGACAAACACGCAGTGTGCCGCGGTCGTCGGGACGTCGAACACGCCAAGATCGGAAAAAAATGCTGTCGGGGTTTTGCCGCGCCGTCCGATTCCCTCACGGTGCTCCTTTTCGGTTTCGGACAGATGCAACTGCATCCGCAGTCCGTGCTGCACCGCAAATTCCGCCGCCGCCGCGCACATCCGCGGGACATTGGTATATTCCGCATGCAGGGAGACGTCCGTTCTCAGCCTGCCGTCGTCCGCCATATGATAGCTCCGGAACAGCTTCCGCGCCTCCTCCAGCCGGTGATCCGTTGCGGGATCGGCATCCGGATCGAAGGAAACAATGCTCCGGGAAAGGTTTGCCTTGATTCCGGTCTCCAGAACCTCCTCTGCCACGCTCTCCTCAAACATATACATATCGGAAAAAGAGGCGATGCCGCCGCGTAGCATTTCCGCGATTGCCAGCCGGGTTCCGATCCGGACGCTCCGCGCACTCAGCCGATCCTCTGCCGGCAGAATCCGTTCATCGAGCCACCGTTGCAGGGGAAGATCCTCGCCGTAGCCGCGGAAAAGGGTCATTGCCGCATGGCAGTGGGTATTATAAAATGCCGGGATCAGCAATTTCCCCTGACAGTCCACGGTCTCCTCCGCGCAGAAGTCCGAAGGGGCATCGGCTCCCACGAAGGCAATGCGGCTCCCGTCCACGCAGACGGTGACCATAGCGTCTCCGTACCCGTATTCGGGCAGTAAAACGGCATTTTTCAGAATCGTTTTCATTTTCAGATAAATTCCTTATACAGTGATTTTTCAGTCAGATAAGCAGAGGAAAGCGGCTCCACGTTCCGCAGTTTTTCCAGGATGCGTCCGGCTTCTGCGGCAAACGGGGACGTCGGTGCCATGCTTCCGAGCAGCTCCTCCAGATACGGCTTCAGCATGTCGATCTCATACGGCATGGTGGAATCCACCGTCGCATCGCAACGTCCCGCGTAGGGAAAAATGTTCTTTTCCTCATTGGCGCGGACGCTCTGCCACAGATAAAACGTAAAATCCGGCTTTGCGGAACGGTACCGGAAATCCCGCACGATACGCCGCAAAAGACGAATCCCGTTCGGGTCGAAGCGCTCTCCTCCTGCCTCAATTCCGGACAGGGGGCAGATATATACGCTCCGGTAGCCCGGTCCTTCCAGAATGGCGCGGACTTTCGGATAGAGAATCTGGATGCCCTCAAACAGGAAAATGTCGTTTTCCTTCGGGCAGATCCGTTCCCCGCCGCACCTTTTTCCGCTCAGAAAATCGAACCTCGGCAGAAAGGTCTCCCTTCCTGCAAGAAGTCCTGCGGCGGTGGTCTGCAACAGCTCCGTATCGATGGTATCTTCCGAATCGTAATCAATCTCCACGGCGGGATCCGATGCGGCGCGCTCCTCAAGAAGCTCCTTATCGTAATAAAAGTCGTCGATGGAAACCACATGGACGCGCAAACCGGACGCTCGCAGGTAGTCCGTGAGGCGGTGCGCCGCCGTGGTCTTGCCGGAGCAGGTGGGTCCGGTCAGCCCCAAAAGCCGCAGTCCCGGAACGTCCGCCACCGAGTGCACGGCGGTTTCCATCCGCAGTTCCATCTCTGCGTCGCACCTCTCAACGTATCTCCCTGCCTCCTCTTCGTTTCGAAAAAGACCTGCTTTCCGATATTGCATGGGCATTGCTCCTCCGCGTTTTGTTTTGGTTGGATCAGTTCTCCGTCATGCCATGTGCCCGGTAGAACGTTTCCATTGCTTCGGTCTTTTCTCCGGTGCTTTCGTCCCGGAGATACTCATACGGATATTTGGGATAAAACAGCCGCTCGATGACCGGCTTGCTTCCGTTCTTCGGTCGGTAATCCACCATTTTGGAAACGGCTCCGGCTCCGATGGCGAAAACGGAATGCACTTCCTCCATCATATAAATGTTATACAGTCCTTCGGTGCCGCTCAATGCAAAACCGACGTTTTCAAAGTTGCCGACGGTGTTCTTCTGGCGGTACATGTAGTAAGGGAGGTAGCCTTCCTGCTGGGTCTTGAGCTGGGAATAATCCACGCATTTTCCCGCATCGCCGCCCTGCACGGAATATACGTTCCTGCCCTGCCGCAGAATCTCCGCCGCTTTTTTGATACAGAAGGTATGTACGGTAATGTTTTCCGGTCGCAGGGTCAGAATCCGGTCCAGCGTTGCGGAAAATGTGCGGAAAGAATCTCCGGGAAGTCCTGCGATCAGGTCGGTATTGATGACCGGGATGCCGGATTCCCGCACGGTTGCGTAGGCGCGCAGAAAATCCTCCGCCGTATGGCACCGTCCGATGCCGCGGAGTACCTCGTCGCAAAGGGTCTGCGGATTGACGCAGGCGCGGGTCACGCCGTACTGCCGTGCCACCGCCATTTTCTCTGCCGTGATGGTGTCCGGTCTGCCGGACTCCAGCGTATATTCCTCCAGCGCGGTGACATCGGTGGATTCCGCCACGGCGGAAAGCAATACCCGAAGCTGTTCCCCGGAAAGAATGGTGGGAGTTCCGCCGCCGATGTAGACCGTCCGCACGCGCAGTCCTAACTCCCGGATCTTTGCAAACATCTGTCGCAGATCCTGACACAGGCGGACAAGGTAATCCGGAATCAGGCTGAGCAGTTTGGAAGAGGTATAAGAAACGAATGAACAGTAGGAGCAACGGGACGGGCAGAACGGAATGGAAATATACACGCTGCAATCCTTTGCCGACGCGCCCTCGATCAGTCTTTGCTCATTGAGCGCCACATCGGTGGCAAGCGCCGCCTTTTTCGGGATGACAAAATACTCGTTTGTCAGCACCCGTTTGACCCGTGTCTTGCTGTATCCTTCCTGCAGCAGCTCCATGGCAACTTTGGACGGTCGGACACCGGTCAGCATGCCCCAGGAAGGTCGATAGCCGGTCACGGCGCCGAATGCCGCAATCACTGCCGCTCCGCACGCCATTTTTGCCGCTTTGTCGCGGTCACTGTATTCTCCGGTATAAGAGGAATACCCCTTCTCTGCCGTAGAAACGCTGCCGTTCAGGGTCAGCTTGACATATGCCTCCACGCCGTCCTCCTGCTCGGACAGGCGAACGTAAAGTTCCGATGCGTCGGGGTTTTCCTGCTCCGCAGTGCCGAACTTCTCGCCGGGCAGGAAGATCATACACAGGGTCTGGATATAGTATACGTTGATTTTTCCGTCAAGTATCAGTTTCATAATTCCAATTCCTTACTTTTTCTTTCTCAGCACCGTGCTGTCCATACAGATGGTAACAGGCCCTTCATTGACAAGGCTGACCTTCATATCCGCTCCGAAAATGCCGCTTTCCAGCCGGCGCACCTCTTGCCGGAGCAGTTCCTTGAAATATTCGTACAGCCGGTTTGCTTCCTCCGGCTTTGCGGACGCGAGGAAATCCGGACGGTTTCCGTGGCGGTAATCCGCCAGAAGCGTGAACTGGGAAATGACCAGAATCTCTCCGTCGATGTCCCGGACGGAAAGGTTCATTTTTCCGTTCCCGTCTTGAAAAATCCGCAAAGCCGCGATCTTGCGTGAAAGCAGCTCCGCGTCCTCCTCGCTGTCTCCTTCCGCGACGCCGAGCAGAATCAGGTAGCCCTTTTTGCAGGCGCCGACCGTTTTTCCTTCCACGGCGACGGACGCTTCCGACACCCGCTGAATCACTGCCTTCATGGTATGTTTCCTCTCTTCCCTGTCTTATGAAAATCCGCGGACGATGTTGACGACGCCCTTCAGTCCCCGCAGGCGGGAGACGATCGAATAATAATGGTCGATGTTGCGGCACCCGATCTTGAGTCCGATGCACTGCATGCCGTCACTGCGCGGCGCGGTGGTAACCTGAAGGATGGAAACGCGCATATCCGCCAATGCCGCCGTAATATCCGCCAGCATACCGATGCGATCCTCCGCAAAAATCTGCAGAAAGGCTTCGTAAACACCGCCGCTGTTGCCGCTTTCCACGGCGCTTTCCCAGTGCGCTTCCTTCCAGCGTCCCTCATATTCTGGGTTGTCGCGGTTGGAAAGGACGTTCGGGCAATCCAACTTGTGAACGGAAATACCGAATCCCTTGGTCACAAAGCCGATGATCGGATCTCCCGGCAGCGGATTGCAGCATTTTGCGAATTTGACCATGCACCCGCGCTCTCCGTCCACGACAATGCCGCTGTCCGATTTGAGGTTCTTCGGGCGTGCGGCGGAGACAGGGATCCGCGGCGGCTCCTGTACAGTGCTCTCCGGCTGTTCGGCGCGGATCCGCTTTTCCATCTCCTCCTGAAGTCTCTTGGCAATCCGGAACACCTGCATTCCGCCGTATCCGATGGCGTTATACAGGTCATCCGCAGAGTTGAAGCCGTACTGCTCACAGATTTCTCCGACGATCTCGTCCCGCTGTGCCTCGGTAAAGTGCTTGGCGGTACGCTTCAACTCCGTATCCACCGCTGCCTTTCCGACGACGATATTGTCCGCCCGTTTCTCCTTCTTGAACCATGCGCGGATCTTGGAACGTGCCGCACTGGTCTTGACAATGTTCAGCCAGTCCCGGCTGGGACCTCTGGATGCCGCAGAGGTCAGAATTTCCACGATTTCGCCGTTCTGAAGCGTGCGGTCGATCGGAACGATCATGCCGTTGATTTTGCCGCCGATCATCCGCTCACCGACGGCGGAATGGATGGCGTAGGCAAAGTCAATGACGTTGGCTCCGTTCGGGAGCGCGATGACATCTCCCTTCGGTGTAAAAACAAAAACCTCGTCGCGAAAAATATCTGTCTTGAGAGCGTTCATGAATTCGTCCGGGTCGCGCTGTTCACTCTCGGTCTCAATCAGCTTTGCAACCCATTCCAGCCGTCGGTCCATTTCCTCCTTGGAGGTCACGCCGGATTTGTATTTCCAGTGTGCCGCGATACCGTATTCTGCGACATGGTGCATCTCCCATGTCCGTATCTGTACCTCGAACGGAATTCCGTCCCGTCCGATGACCGTTGTATGAAGGGAGCGGTACATATTCGGCTTCGGAGTGGAAATATAGTCCTTGAATCTGCCCGGAATGGAATTGAACATCTCGTGGATCAGTCCGAGCGCCGTATAGCACTCCAGCTCCGTATCCACGATGATACGCAGGGCGTAGAAGTCGTAAATCTGGTCGAAGGATTTGTTCTGGGTATACATTTTCTTGTAGATGGAGTATACCGATTTGATGCGTCCCTCCAGTGTGAAATGGATATTGTTTTCGCGGAGCTTGGCATCCACCGCCGCCCGCGTTTTTTCCATAAAGTCCAGATTCTGACCGTATTTTTCCTCGATATGCTGCCGGATTTCCTCATACCCGATTGGGTCCAGATACTGCATGGCAAGGTTTTCCAGTTCTTGCTTGATCCTTTGCATACCGAGCCGGTGTGCCAGCGGTGCGTAAACATGCATGGTTTCCAGTGCCGTAAGGCGCCTCTTGCCCTCCGGCTTCGCCGAAAGCGTCCGCATATTGTGCAGCCGGTCGCAGAGCTTGATGAAAATGACCCGGATGTCCTTGGACATGGCAAGCAGCATCTTACGCAGGTTTTCGATGTGGGCTTCCTCTTTATTGTCCACCTGAAGATCCACGATTTTGGTCAGTCCGTCCACCAGCATGGCAACGTCCGTTCCGAACTTCTTTTCCAGGTCCTTCAGGTTGGTCTTGTCCGAGCAATCCTCCACGGTGTCATGAAGCAGCGCCGCGCAGATGGAATCCGTATCCAGCTCCAGTCCCGCCACGATCTCGGCAACCGCCACCGGATGTGAAATATACGGTTCCCCGCTGGCGCGGAACTGCCCCTCGTGCAGTTCCCTTGCGTATTCATATGCGCGCTGGATTTTTTCCAGATCGTATTTTTTTCCGGTTGCCCGGAGCATCTCCAGCAACCGCTCGATGCCCGTGTTTTTTATCTGTTCCATGGTTTTCTTCCGTTTCTCCTTCTCCGACCGCGTCACGCTTCTCCGGAGCGGTGCAATTGCGTCCGCAATTTTCGCAGGATCGATGATTTTTCAAGGTTGGTCTTTTGCACGTTGGCGGAAAAATCGAAAACGTACCGATCCTCCCCTGCCTCCGTATATTCGCAGAGCTGAAGCTCCTGCATCATCCGCAGAATCATTTTCAGCTTGATGTATCCGATGCTCACGTCTTTCCGCTCCTCCATCGCCGCAAGAATCCGGCGCAGAGGAAATACCGTATGCTGCATCCGGTATTCGCGGCGCAGAAAGGTGTATACCGCCGCGACATCCTCCCGGTTCGGAATGACATCCTCTACGGGAAGAATATCCGCTCCCGCGCGGATTTCCTCGTATCTCTGTTTCTGCTGTCTGTCGCTCTCTGTTTCCTGTTCGGACAGGCGCAGATCCTGTACAATCATTTGCAGCGTTTTCGTGTTCTGATATTCGTTGACGTTCAGTTGAAACATCAGATCGACGCTGTCGCCCACCTCCGCCGGAAGTGCGGCACATCCGATGCCGAACCAGACCGCCGGCATGCAGATTCCGTCCTTTTCCAACAGCAGCTTCCTATGTTTTCCGCCACTGATGGGGGTCGCTTTGCGGAGTTTCGCGTCGCGCAGGATCAAAGACGGCACCGGGTTGGAAACGCCGAACGGCTCCAGTGTTTCAAGTTCTCCCGCGAGCTGCATTGTCAACTCCCGCATTTCCGTTTCGCAGTCCGCTTCCAGCCGCAGGCAAAAGCTTTCGCTGTCGGTATGTGCGGCGGCATACCGGTTGATTCTTTCCCGGAACGCATCCACGTTACAACGCAGGACGCTCAGTCCTGCCGCCAGTTCATGCCCGCCGTAGCGAACCAGAAGGGACTCACTGTCGGCAAGCGCTTCCACCAGATTCAGTCCCGGAATGCTTCTGCCAGAGCCTTTTCCGATGTCGTCCTGTCCCTCGTAGCCGCGCGTCGTGCCGTCAAAGGAAATCAGAATGGACGGCAGTCCGTACTGCTCCGTGATGCGGGAGGAGACGATACCGATGATGCCCTGCAGCCAGTTGTCATCCGAAATGACAATGACGCGATCCTCGCCGGGGCGAAGCGTCTGCTCGATCTTTTTATATGCCTGTTCGGCAATGCGGTTTTCCTCCGCCTGCCGGGTCGCGTTCAGATCACAGAGCTGCTGTGCCAACGCCGCCGCTTCTTCCCGGTGCTCCGATAAAAGCAGTTTTACCGCGATGGTGGCGCTCGCAACCCGCCCTGCCGCGTTCATCCGCGGGGCAAGTACAAAGCCGATATAGTTGGAATTGATCTTTCTGGTCTTGCGGATGCCGTCTCCGTTTCTTCCGGCTGCCGCCTCCATCAGTGCCCGGAGTCCCGGGCGCGGGGTGTGCTCCAGAATACCGAGTCCGACGGCGACAATCAGACGGTTTTCGTCGATGATCGGCATAACATCTGCAATGGTTCCGATGGCAACAAGATCCATGTATTTCCGGCAGACCGCGCGGACTCCGTCCGCCTCCGAAGCGCCCCTCCGGCGGCATTCGCTGATCTCACAGGCGCAGATCAGCTTGAACACAACTCCGACACCTGCCAGTTCGCGGAAGGGATAGGAATCTCCCGGTCGGTGCGGATTGACCACCGCGCAGGCATCCGGAAGTTCCGGGCGGCATTCATGGTGATCGGTCACGACCGTGTCGATGCCAAGTTCTGCCGCGTACCGGATTTCCTCCACGGCGGTGATTCCGGTATCTACGGTAATCATCAAGGTGGCTCCCGTTTCACGGACGGTGTCGATGGCGGCGGCAGACAGTCCGTAGCCCTCCCGCATCCGGCACGGGATATAATAATCGACATCCGCGCCCTTTTCCTTCAGGTAAAGGTAAAGCAGGCTGACCGACGTGACGCCGTCCACATCATAGTCGCCGTAGATCATAATTTTTTCCTTCCGCTCCAGCGCCTTGAAAATCCGCCGCAATGCCGGTTCCATATCGGTCATCAGAAACGGGTCGTGCAGTTTTGCGCTTTCCTGGTGCAGAAAAGCCATAACCTCCTTTGGCGTATGGCAGCCGCGGGTATACAGCAGTGCGGCGGTCACACGGGACAGGTTCAGTTCCTCCGCGATGGCGCGGATGTCCGCGTCGGTTTCCGCATCTCCCGGCCGGTACCGTACCGACCACTTTTTTTGTTTTCTGTTCTCATTCATCCCTGTATTCTCCATACGGGGCAACGGATCCGTCGGCATACCGATGTCCCAGCTTCTTATCAAAATCTTTTCTTATTTCCGCAAGGGTACAAATACCGCGACCGGCATGTCCGGGATTTCGCGTCGGTCAATCCGCGTCCCGGCGGAAAGCGTCCTCCATTCCGGGGGGTTCCTCACCTTTTTTGAGAATTCCGGTGATTTCCACATCGCATCTTTTTTTGCGCACCGCTGCGGCATAAATATACACGATGGCGAAGGCAACGACGAATCCGCCGAGTCCCGCCAGTGCCTGTATGCCTGCAGTTGCATCAAATGCCGCCGCGATGCCCCATCCTGCGAGCATCAGCAAAAGCGGCAGCAGAAACACCAGTGCCGCGTACCGGAGCATCCGTCCGGTACTGCTTTCGACGGTCACCCGGTCGCCGACCGCCGCGTGCAACGGATTTGCGGCTCTGACCGAAAGCTTTCTGCCGGACGCCATCAGCGAACAGACGGAGCATCCTCCCTCCGCGCTCTTATGGCATCCGTCGCAGGCAGAGGTCCGCTCTGTCTCAACCGTTGCGTATTCTCCGTCGGTCGCAATGACCGTTGCCGTTGTTTTCATCGTTTTTCCCCTTTTCTTCAGGAGTTTTTCTTTTCCGGTGCGAACCGGCGCATCAGAGCCATGGAAACCCGGATGCCGTCCACGGCGGCGCTGGTGATCCCGCCGGCGTATCCGGCTCCCTCGCCGGCAGGGTAAATCCCGTCCCGTCCGACGGCACACAGCGTCTCGGAATCCCGCAGAATCCGGAGCGGTGCGGAGGTTCTGGTTTCCGCCGCGGTCAGCACCGCTTCCGGTGCGTCGTAGCCGTGCAGTTTCTTCCCGAATGCGCGCAGTCCGCGGCGCAGTGCATCGGTAACGAACGGCGGGAACACCTTTTCAAAATCCGCCGGGCGCACCAAGCCGTCCCGGTAGGAGGGCTGTACCGTCGTGGGCAGGCTCCCGTTTTTTCCGTTCAGAAAGTCCCCCATGGTCATCACCGGTGCGTAATAATCGCCTCCGCCGGCAAGATATGCGGCGCGCTCGATTCTTCTCTGGAAGGCGATGGCGCCGAGGACGCGGCTCCCGTTTACCGGTTCCAGATCCTCTACGCCGACCGATACTGCGACTGCCGCGTTGGCATTGGGCAGGTTTCTTGCGTGATAGCTCATACCGTTGACCGCAAGCATCCCCTCTTCCGAGGATGCCGCGACGACCTCGCCGCCGGGGCACATGCAGAAGGTATAAACGCCGCGTTTTCCTCCGGTGTCGGACAGTGCGTATTCCGCGTGTCCGAGATTCGGGTGCCCGGCGAATTTCCCATAAAGGGCAAAGTCAATCGTCTCCTGTCGGTGTTCCGCGCGGACGCCGACCGAAATCGGCTTCGGCTCCATGGCAAAGCCGTCCTCCAAAAGGTGAAGATAGGTGTCTCGAGCGCTGTGCCCCGGCGCCAGTATCACC
>CAKSPO010000019.1 GCA_934481515.1 uncultured Eubacteriales bacterium | reverse complement strand
CTGGATTTTATAATAAAAACACCATTGACTCCGAACTTAAGGGTTCAGATTTCAATGGTGTCTTTAGATGGCGGAGAGAGAGGGATTCGAACCCTCGGTCGGTGATTAACCGAACACACGATTTCCAGTCGTGCGCCTTAGACCAGCTCAGCCATCTCTCCATAACAGCTTTTCTATTATATCACGCCGTCATAATCTTGTCAATAGATTTTTCAAAAAAAGTGGCTCCCGCATAAAGATTTTTCATAAAATGTCGTTTTATTCAAAAATCCTTTTCCTGCCCTCCGGAAAAGGAGAGCGAACCTGCGACGGTTCGCTCTCTTTCTCTTTTGTAACATTCAGCGAATGCGTTCTCCGAGTGGTGTTTCCGGATCCAGGAAAACCACACGGACATTTTCCTCGCCGGAAGCCAGTACCATTCCGTTGGATTCAATTCCGCACAGCGTTGCGGGCTTCAGATTTGCCACGGCAATGACCTTCTTTCCGATCAACTGTTCCGGCTCATACCACTTGGCAATTCCGGAAACCACCTGTCTGCGCTCATATCCCAGCTCCAGCTCCAGCCGGAGCAGTTTTTTTGCCTTCGGAACCTTCTCGCAGGCAATCACCTGCGCCGAACGCAGTTCTACGTTCATGAAATCGTCGATTCCGATCAAAGCACAGCCTTCCGGCTTTTGGGGAGCCGGTTTCTCCGCTTTTTGTGCTTCCTTCAGCATTTCCTGCCGCTCCGCTTCCAGTGCGGCAAGTTCCTTTTCTTCATCTACCCGTGCAAACAGGACACGGGAATCTTCGACCGTATCTCCCGGTCGAATGGAACCGAAATGCTCAAGACTTGCAAAATCCCGACCGCCGGTGTTCAGTTCTTTCAGAATTTCCTCTGCCGAATCCGGGATAAAGGGCAACAGCATCACTGCGCCCTGCCGAATGGCTTCCAAAAGATTATAAAGAACGGTTCCGAGCCGCTCCCGACCTTCTTCCGACTTTGCCAGCGTCCACGGAGTCGTTTCGTCAATATATTTATTGGCGCGTCCGAACAGTTCAAAAACCGCTTCCAGTGCATCGGAAACATGGTAGGTGTCCATGTTGGCGCGCATGGCTTCGTATGCCTTCCGGCACGCCGCCTTCAGCTCCGCGTCTGTTCCCTCCTCGCCTGCCGGTGCAGGAATCACCTTGCCGAAATACTTCTTTTCCATATCCAGCGTACGCTTGACCAGGTTTCCGAGATTGTTGACCAGATCCATATTGTAGCGCTTGATGACCGCCTCATAGGTAATGGAACCATCTGCGGAAAACGGCATTTCGGAAAGCGCGTAGTAACGGACACCGTCCACGCCGAAATGGTCGGCAAGCTTATCCGCATAGATCACATTCCCTTTGGATTTGGACATTTTATCCATTCCGAAATTAAACCATGGATGACCGAAAATCTGTTTCGGCAGCGGCAGATCCAGCGCCATGAGGAAAATCGGCCAATAGATGGTATGGAACCGCAGAATATCCTTTCCGATGATATGGACATCTGCCGGCCAGTATTTGCGGAAGTGTTCGCTCTGTTCCTCATAGGGCTTTTCCGGGTCATATCCGAGCGCGGTAATATAATTTGTCAGTGCGTCCAGCCAGACGTAAATGACATGCTTGGAGTCAAAATCGACCGGAATTCCCCACGTGAAGGAGGTACGCGAAACGCAGAGATCCTGCAATCCAGCCTTGAGGAAATTGTTTACCATTTCCTTTTTCCGCAATTCCGGCTGAATCAGCTCCGGGTGTTCGTCAATGTACTCCATCAGCCGGTCGGCATATTTGCTCATCCGAAAAAAGTACGCTTCCTCTTTTGCCTGACGGAGGGGTGCTCCGCAGTCCGGACATTTTCCGTCTACTGCCTGAGTAGCGGTAAAAAATGACTCACAGGGAGTGCAATACCAGCCCTCATATTCGCCCTTATAAATGTCCCCCTGCTGATAGAAGCGCTTGAAGATTTTCTGCACGGTGCGGACATGTTCTTCATCGGTAGTACGGATAAAGTAGTCATAGCTTGCATTCATCCGGTCCCAGATTCCGCGGATTTCCCCTGCGACGCCGTCCACATAAGTCTGCGGGGAGATTCCCGCTTCCTTTGCATAATTTTCGATCTTCTGTCCGTGTTCATCGGTTCCGGTGCAGAAAAAGACATCCTTTCCGCACATCCGCTGATAGCGGGCAACCGAATCGCTCATGATGACTTCATAGGTGTTTCCGAAGTGCGGCTTACGGGAAGCATACGCAATGGCAGTGGTCAGATAAAATTTTTCCTTCATAATGAATATGTTCCTTTCTTTTTGCAAATGAGCAAAAATGATGTTTTTTACGGATTGTGTTCCTTGGAGCCATTCTGCTCCGGGAAACGCAGTTTGCGGCAGTAATTCTCATACATCAAAAGCATTCGCGGAACCGTGTCCCACAAAAGTGTAACGCCAACGGTCGCCACGCCAAGAAGAAACCACGGGAAGAAGCGGGAGAAGAAAAGCAGTCGCCCGAAAACCGATACGGAAGTGCTTTGCGCAAGTGTCCTTGCCGCAATTTCCGGATCGGTTTTCGCGGGAAAGCGGAAAATACGCGGCAAAAAGCTCATCCAAAGAATCGCCGCAATCAGTACCGGCATTCGCAGAACCCGGATCGGTTCTCCGTCAAAGCCGTCGTCATCCGCCCGGAAGAAAAGAGCAAAAAGCACTGCTGCCGTAAGAAGTGCACGCCACCAGATGCGAAAGGATGCACCGAGATATGCACAGTAGTTTTTTCTGCTTCTGAAAGCGTGAAACAAATCCGGCAGCGCCGCTTCCTTTCCGCAGCGAACCCGGCAGGCAAGATAGGAATTTCCGAGCCACAACGGCAAAGACAAAAGCAGGGTAAATAAAAGATGAAGTAAAACACTGCATACAGTGATTGCGGCGGTAACCGTTTCACTTGCGGATTGCATTGAGAGGAGCCATGCGGTCAGTGAAAAATTTCCGGCGTAAAACAAAACGGGGAGAAGTGAAAGAATCCCTGCCTCGGTCAGAAGCAAGCGATTTCCGTTTTCGGAAAGCAAAACGGTCGTTTCCCGGTAACTCTGCCTCCATGCATCGCGGAAAGCGGCTTTGTCACGGTATTCCAAATGAGTTTGCCCCCTTTCCTCTCAGGCATGGCAGGAGCCACATTGATCCTGAAAAAACTTCCGGTGTCTTCCTGTTATTATATCAAATTCCGCTTATTTTTACAATAGCTTTTTGAATTTTTTTCATCCTTTGCGGCAAGAATGCGTTTGTTACATTTCCGACAGGTAAAAACAATCAAAAGAAAGGAACAAAGAAATGAACGCTTATGCTGTATCCAAAAAATCCGGAAACATCCCGAAAATCCTGTTTCTTTTTCTCAATGGAGGTGTTTTGTATTACGCAATCGAAATTTTCTGGCGCGGTTGGTCCCACTGGTCCATGGCACTCTGCGGCGCCGTATGCTTCGCACTGATGTACCGCTTCAACCGCCGCCACGCAAAAACATTGCTGGTTCTGCGCGCACTTTTCGGAGCGCTTCTGATTACGGCAACGGAACTATGTGCCGGCACTGTTCTGAATCTGTGGCTCCGCATGAACATCTGGGACTACCATGACATGCCGCTCCAGTTTTTGGGGCAGATCTGCCTTCCCTATTCCGTTCTCTGGTTCCTGCTCTGCATCCCGGTCTTTGCGTTCTGTACCGTTATCCGCCGTGCCTTTTTCCCGGAAGATGAAAGAGAATGAAACGAAGAAAGCGACGGAGATTCTGCAAAAATCAGGCGAACACCACCGCATGGTTCTGCAAAAAAGCTTTTTCAGGTATCTGCTGACCTCCTTCCGGGAAGGCTCCTTCTATCACGGTTGGAAAGCATGGATTTCCGTGATCCGCGGATTCCGGGTGATCCGCTTTTTTCTGCGTTTTTTCACCATTCTCTTCGGCGTTCTGGAAGCAGGAACGTTTGTACTGCTCTCGACCTTGCTGTTTCTGATTTTTCTCCCGTTGCTCGCCTTTCTTTTCCTTGCCACGCTGCTGACCGCATTCTCTCTGTCCGGTGCCACCAACCGGCTTCTTCTGCGTGCAACGGAAGAAAAAAAGGTCATTCTGCTCTTTCTCCCGGAAAAGCCGGATGCCTTCTTTCAGGCAAACGTCATGGATCTTGCGTCCGGCGGGAGAGTCGTTTTTCTTGTCTCCCCCTACCGGATTCTTCCGGGCGGACTCTCCTCCCGGCGCTTCTATGTGACGGCAAGAAAGGAATACCCGGACGTTTACCTGATTCGCCCCTACTATTTCTTCAGTCTGAAAAAGCATGTCCTACGTGTCCGGGAAACCGTTTTTTGCTTCTGACAGGAACGGCTTTCCTTCTTTTCTGCATATTTCCGGCACAGCCTGTCTATACTGAATATGACCGAATTTCTGCTTCTGAAAGGATGATGAAAACCATGAACAAACCGCAAATTGCCCGTTGCTCTGCCCGTGAAATTCTGGATTCCCGCGGAAATCCCACTGTGGAAGCAACGGTATTCTTATCTGACGGAACCGTCGGGGTAGCAAGCGTTCCCTCCGGAGCCTCCACCGGTATTTACGAGGCGTGTGAACTGCGGGACGGAGATCGCCGCCGCTATGGCGGTAAAGGAGTTCTGAACGCTGTTTCAAACATCGGAAAAATCATTTCTCCGGCACTCTCCGGGATTTATGCCTCCGAGCAGGCAGAGGTAGACCGGATTCTGTGTGAGCTGGATGGAACGGAGAACAAAAGCAACCTCGGAGCCAACGCGATTCTCGCGGTCTCCCTCGCCGTTTGCCGCGCCGCCGCCAACTGGTACCGGCTCCCGCTTTACCGCTACCTCGGAGGAACCGCCGCCGAGCGCCTCCCGGTTCCCATGATGAACATTCTCAACGGCGGTGCCCACGCCTCCAATAACGTGGAAATTCAGGAGTTCATGATCGCCCCGGTCGGCGCCGCTTCCTTTGCGGAAGCATTGCGGATCGGCTGTGAAATTTATCACACTTTAGGAAGAATTCTCCGGACGGAGGGATGCCCCGCGACGGTAGGAGATGAAGGCGGATTTGCGCCGGATCTGTCGGACGACGAGGAAGCGCTGAAGCTGATCTGCCGCGCGATCGAGGAAAGCGGCTACGACACGACCCGCGTAAAGATTGCTCTGGACTGCGCCGCAGGAGAATGGTATACGGAGGACGGCACCTACCGACCGCCGAAGCGAGGCAAAATCTTTACGCGGCAGACACTGACGGAATCTTACGACACGCTCATCCGCAAATACCCGATTTTCTCCATTGAGGACGGTCTGGATCAGCGGGACTTTGACGGTTGGCAGACAATGACCGAAAAGCTGGGAGATCGGGTCATGCTGGTGGGAGACGATCTGTTTGTCACCAATGAAGCGCGCCTGAAGGAAGGCATCCGCCGCGGAGCGGCAAATGCGATCCTGATCAAGCCGAACCAGATCGGAACATTGACCGAAACCATGCGCGTGATCTTCACAGCCCGAAGCTCCGGCTACCGGTTTATTCCTTCTCACCGCAGCGGTGACACAGAGGATACCACGCTTTCCGATCTTGCCGTCGCGGTCAACGCGCCGTTTATCAAAAGCGGTGCCCCCTGCCGCACGGAGCGGGTAGCAAAATACAACCGTCTGTTGCGAATCGAGAATGCACTGGGTGCTGTTTCACGCTATGGCGCCGGAAAGCAGGAAAGCACACCCCATGCAAGGCGTCCTGCTACGGTCGGCTAAGCACCGCAAAAAAGAAAAAGGATGCCGTCGGCATCAATTCAATGACAGTCCGACATCCTTTTACCATCAAAACCGATAAAGTCAGGCAAAACCGATAAAAGGCGGTGTGAAAAACTCAAAATGAGTTTTTCACACCGCCTTCGGAATTGTCCGGCAACAAAATGCCATCGTTTTTTCCGTCATAGAGAGCAAAAAATCAAGGTTACAAGGCAAAAACAGCTAAAATCGCACCCTGCCCTATCGGAAACCCGATTGGCATTTTGATGGACTGCAAAAAGCATCGTTTTCTGATTTTCCTGTTTCGTCCTGCGGAGAAGAAAACCGATCCTGCTGTTACCAATCTTCCTCGTCTTCAACGTCCTTTTCCGCTTGCTTGCGTGCTGCCCCCGCTTCCTCCGGGAAAAGGGATGGAAAGCAATACGTTTCATCGTCCACATTATAGAAGTGCCTGTCATTCGGAATTTTTCCGCCGACCTGCGCGGTCGGAGAGGAAAAGCTGCGGTATCTGAGATGGTGCTTTACGATTGCCGAGAAGCGGTCATCCGTGATGACCAGATGCTCCCGAAGCGGAATATCCACCAGCCGGAGCGCCTCGGAAATCTTGACGGTCACGGCAATATCGTTGTCGGAAGGAACCGCAAGCCCGCGCGGATGGTTGTGTGCCAGAACCGCGCATGCCGCCTTCTTTTGCAAAGCACGCTCCACGATCTTTCCGACGGGTGCGTCGGAGGTGTTGGTGGTTCCGTCCGACATAATGCTGCAGTCAATCATATTCATCCGGTTGTTGAAGAGCATCAGATACAGCCGTTCATGATCCAGCCCGAGAAAGCGGCACCAGATGTATTCCGCAATCTTTGTGATTGTGTCAAAGGTTGTCGTCTCCTCCGTAAGCGATGCCGCATACCTACGGACTCCCTCCAGAATGACCTTCAGGAGAAGTACGGTCTGCTCTCCGATTCCCTCCACCTGCATCAGCTCATCCGGAGAAGCCTCCAGAACATTGCGGATAGAACCGAACCGTTCCATCAGAGTATGCGCCAAAGGGTTGGTATCCCCGCGTGCCTTGCTGTAGTACAGCAGTGTCTCCAGATATTCATGATCCGCGAAAGAGTCAAAGCCGTACTCTAAAAACCTCTTCCGCATCCGTTCCCGATGATGCTCGTGCATGCGCTTTCCAACCTCCTTTGCACGGATCCGCGCCAGTCATCCGTTCCGTCCCGGAACAGCAAAACCGTTTTTCCGGTTCTGCTTATTTTCTTTTCAGCTTTCCGATAACCCGACCCCGACACCGGACATCCGTATAATCTCTGAGCAGGATTGGGCTGTAGGAAGGATTCAGAGAAATCAGCCTGTCCCCTTCATACACCTTAAAAAATCCGTTTCCGTCCAGAAGGAAAATCCCCATTTCGCCGGGTTTGACTTCATCACAATTTTCAACCAGCAGAACGTCGCCGTTGTGATATTTCGGCTCCATACTGTTCCCGCTGATCCGGAGTGCGTAATCCGCCCGGTCGGTTTTCTCTCCGACCGGAACCCGGATCCGCTCGGTTCCCGCCTCTTCAAGGTACATTCCGGCACCGGCAGATACCGGAAGCTCGTACAGAGGAAGTGAGCGCCTTCCGCTTCCGGCAACTGACGAAGCGGCTGCCGCATCCGGCAACGTCCGCAGAATCCGCGCAGGCTTTTCTGCCGCAGGCACTTTTCCCGCACTGCTCTGTTCCGGCACGGCAGAAGTACGTTCTCCTTCCTTTTCTATTATGAGACGGGTCAGCTCTTTTCCGTAAGCATCCAGCAAACGGTAGTGCTCTACCAGCCATAGCTCCTCTGCATCCAGAAGGCTGTTGTTCCGGTTTTCCGGTATTCCGCTGACAATATACTCCACCGAGCAATCCAACGCCCGGCAGACAGCGACAATATTGGACAGCTTCGGAGAGTCACTCATTCCGGCAAGCATCTTGCTCAACGTTCCGAGCGGAATTCCCGAGCGCTCTGCCAAACGCTCATTCGTCATTTTCTTTTCGCTTTTCAACTGCTTGATCCGTTCCAGATAAGATTCCATATACCCCTCCGAATTCCGATTCTGGTTCTATTATAGCACATCTTCTTGCATTTGTAAAGATATTTTTTCTTTTTTTGGAAAAAAGGTATTGACAAATGCAAAACAGTCTGTTATAATGTCAACGTAGCAATTCCAAAATAGGAACAATGAGGTGTATAATGAACATATATTACGAAAAAGAGCAAAGCATTTGTTCCAAGAAAGGAATTTATGAGGCACATTTCGAGGAGATTCCGGTACGGATATCCCCTCTGGAAAAACTTGCGGACATGCTTGTTCTTCTGCTGAGCGGTGTGCTTTCCTTTCTCTGCTCGGTAAAGGTTCGCCGGATTCTGCGGGCATCTTTGACCGTTGCATGCCTTATCGGGATTTTGTGTCTGGTCGCCGCCATGGAAGCAGGCGCACTCGGGTTGCTCCCCGGTGCCTTCTTAGGGGGAACATTGACGGCTGCCGAATTCTTTTGTCTGCGCAGTACTTCCGCAAAAGAAAAAAAGAAGTGCTGAGCAATCCGCAACAGCCGGGCGGCACGCGGGAGAGGCGAAATGCCTTTCCTGCGTGCCGCTTCTGTTTTTTCCGTTTCCGCGCTCCGCCTCAGGAACGGGTAATCAGCTCTGCAAATGTTTTCGCCACAATGCAGGCAGACCGTGTCGCCTCTTCGACGCTGTTTGCCCCGGTTCCGATTTCCAACAGCATGGAGTACGGTGCCAGCGCCTGATTGTATGAGGAATTCCGCAGGCAAACCGGGCGGCAAAGCTTTCCGCCCTCCGCATTCAACAGCTCCCGGAGCTGGAGCGCAAGCGCAAGATTCCGTTCCCAATCCGGATGCCTGACACCGCTCCCGTCCGTTCCGACAACTGCCATCACCTGCGCCAGCTTTGTTCCGTCCTCCGTGCTTGTAACCGCTCTGACATAGTTTCCGTCCGCGTCTGCAATTGAGTCGCGATGCAGATCAATCACATACCGGATATCTGGATATTGTTCCAGATAAAACCGGATACTCTCCGCGGCACGGTCGTAGGCACCGCGAAGCGTCGGTGCATCATGAACCGTCCTGCAATGGATTGCTCCGATGCCGTTCTTTTCCAGCTCCTTGCAGAAAGCCTCGCCGACAGCAAGCACATTCTGTGTCTCATCCCTGCTGTAGGTAACATCTCCGGGAACACCCGAAAGCCCGTCGGCACCGTCCGGGGTATATGCTTCCCCCGTATGCGTATGTAAAACCAAAACCGTGATCCTTCCACCGACAGCCCCGCTTCCGCAGTTTCTCTGTAAAAGTGTTGAAACATCCGGTTGATATACGGTAGTATTATGAATATACTCTTTTCCGAATGTGATATACGACAGATCCTTTTCCACAATGGAAAATTCATCCGGCTCCGGCATTTCGGATGGGGCGGAAGCAGCCTCCGGATTCGTCTTTTCTCCGTTTCCGGGATTGCCTTCCGTCGTCGGAGCAGTGAAGCTTTCCTCTTCGGTTTCCCACGGAAGAAAGCCGTAATTCTTCAGCCATTCGGCACCTCCTCTGCCGTACCAGACTGCGCTGACCGCAAATGCAGCGATCAAAAGAGCAAGACAGATCAGAAACCCGGCAAAGAAGCGTTGCCCCGCCGGTGTACGACGGAGCCTGATTTCTGGTTTCGGTTCCGGCAGATGTCTCGTTACGGGATCAGGCTGTTCCATACAGATCATCCTTTCTTTTTTTGCAATTCCGGGGTCGTCCGGACAACTCCGGTGTTTCATCCTATGCCCGTCGCCGTCCGGTTATGCATCCGCATCCGGATTCTCCTGAACGCTCACAAACGCCGCATTGATTGCCCCGGCAAGCAGGCGGGAAGCCCGTGCGGTCACGACATCACAATCCTTCGGCGAAACAAAAAAGCTGGGCCGGTTTTTCAGTACCCGTTCCAAGGACTCCTCCGGCACCCCGCTCCCCGCCTCGCACAACGCATCCCGAACCAGCAGAGAGGACAGGATCACGGTGGGAACACCGACCGAAATCACCGGAACCCCAACCGTCTCCAATGTAATTGCCGAACGGTGATTGCCCACCCCGGAACCGGGGATGATCCCCGTGTCCGATATCTGAACCGTTGCGGCAAGCCGATCGCAGGAGCGTGCCGCAAGCGAATCTACTGCAATAATCAGATCCGGATGAACAGTCTGTACGGCACCGCAGAGCAGCTCCCGCACCTCTATGCCGGTCTGTCCCGTGACACCGGGAGCCAGCGCGGACAGGCGCACGTCATACGATGGAAAGAGCGATTCCGTTACCGAATCCGCATGCAGATGCCGCGTCACATTCAGTCCGGCAACCGTTTTCGGACCGATGGAATCGGCAGTCAGCTCCGCATTCCCCAATCCGATAACCAGCACACCGAACACCTCTCCCTGTCGCTTTCCGGTCAGCCGTCCGCTCATTCCGCGCAGCTCCCCTGCCAGAAGCCGTGTCAGGACATGCTCTTCCGCAGCAGAAAGAGCACTCAGTCCTCCGCACAGCACCGTCACATAGCTTCCGCGCGGTTTGCCAAGCGTTTCGGAAGCTTCCGCACTCTGTATGTGCAGCCTTCCGATCACCATGCCGCCAATCTGCTCTTCCCTCCACCGCACCCCTGCGGGAAGGCTTGAAATATCCCCCACACTTTCCATGGCAAGATCGCTTCTCACTTCGCTTTCCATCAAATCCCCCCTTTTTGCATTTGCCCGGCTCACCGCCTCTCCTTTGTAATTTGGTAAGAAAATTAACAAAATATACATTAAATTATTTGGGAATCTATTGAATTTTGCATCAAAATCGTTTATAATAAGGTGTGTAGTATCTTTAGCCGGATACTGATTCCGAACGATCCAAGGAGGATTTTCGCACTATGTTAAAACGAACGTTGGCACTCCTTTTGTGTGCCGTGATGCTGGTCCCTTTTTTTGCGTCCTGCTCATCCAGGGACGAAAATGACGTGGGTCCTTACATTACGATGTACCTCACCGACGAAGTATACAACTTCGACCCTGCGGCTGCGTATTACAACAACGGCGCCGCGTCGGTTGTCGGTCTGCTGTTCGATACGCTTTTCACGGTTAACAGCAAGGGAAAGGTTGTTCCTTCTTTGGTTGACACCTACAGGATCGTTGAGGATACCGAAGCCGGAACCTATGCCATGGAGCTGACGCTGAACAAAACTTACTGGAGCAACGGCACACGGCTTACTGCAGAAGATGTCATTTATGCGTGGAAGCGTCTTTTGAACGTCAACAACAGTTATGAGGCCGCCTCCCTGCTCTTCGACATCAAAAACGCACGCGCGGTAAAGCAGGGTGACGAATCCATTGACAACCTCGGAGTTGAGGCGCTGAAGAGTACCTTGCTCCGGATTACCTTTGAGGGTCCGATCGACTATGACCAGTTCCTGCTCAACCTCACCAGCGTCGCAACCGCCCCGCTTTCGGAAAGCTATGTGGAAAAGGACGATGACTGGGCAAAGAAATCCTCTACGATGATTACCAGCGGTCCCTTCAAGATCGGAAAAATCAAGTACCGCAATGTTACCACCGCAAAACTGGACAATGACGGAAACCCCGTTTATGATGAAGAAGGCAATCCGGTCATGGTCAATGTGCAGGCAAAAGACGACTATGCGCTGGATGCAGATCGGGTTCCGAATCCGAACTATAACAGAGGTCTTTACGATGTAAAGGTGCTGGATTACTTCTATCTGGAACGGAACTCCTTCTATTATAAAGACAATGACCGTGAAGAGGTTGACGAGCACGTGGCGCCGTACCGGATTCTGGTCGACTGCTCTGCTACCGACGAAGAAATTCTGGAAGCCTACAAGGCAGGTCAGTTGTTCTACATCAACGAAATTCCGCTCTCTCTCCGCACCGGAAATGCGCTGGATGGTCTGGACGTGGAAACCAGAAACGCGCTTTCCACCTTCAGTTGCCTTTTCAATGAAAATGCTCTGATTGCAGACGGCGGAGAAGGTACAAAGCTTTTTGCAAATAAGGAAGTCCGTCAGGCGCTTTCTCTGGCGCTGGATCGTTCCGATCTTGCAAACACGGCAGTTTATGCAGATGCCGCAACAGGTCTTGTTCCCTACGGAATCATTGATACAACGCTGAAAGCAAAGAAGGAATTCCGTACGGAAGGCGGAGAGCTTCTCTCCACCACGGCAAAACTTGATGAGGCTCGTCAGAAACTGCAAAGAGCCGGTGTGGATCCCACCAAATATTCCTTTACCATTAAGGTTGCATCCTACAATGATGTCAACATTGCTCTGACAAAGAAGATCGCTTCTACATGGGAATCTCTTGGCTTCCATGTCACGGTGGAAGAGGTACAGACCATCCAGAACAACGATATTCTGAAAGCGTTGTCCGATCTGAGCAGTGAAGAAATGCGTCGTCCCTCCGACGTTTGCGACGACCTGTTTGCGGAAAGCATTCAACGTGCCAACTACGAAGTGATTGCTTTTGACTACGGCGCGTATACGCTGGAAGCGTACTCCATGCTCTCCAATTTTGCAAAACTGTTCTCCGGCATGGCGCTGAATATGGAAGCCGAGGATTATTCTCCGGTTCCCAACCGTTGCGGCTACGACAGCGATGCCTACAACAATCTGATAGAAGCCATCTTCTATCTCCCCTATTTCAGCTCTCTGAATCGTGACAGCAGTGAATCCTTCCTTTCCGTCTATGAAACAAAGGAAGCGTTCCAGGAGACTTACGACCGAGTGAGCAACATCTACCAGACCTATGGAATCGATCCGAGCAAAAACTGGACCGCACAGAAATCCAAACTCGCTCACGAAGCAGAAAAGCTTCTGATGGAGGAATTGCCGATTGTTCCGGTCGTATTCAATAAGACCGCTTCCGTCACCTCCGACCAGCTGAAAAAGGTCACCTATGATTACTACGGTCATATGAACTTTACAGAAACGACACTGAAAGATTATATGGACTATACCTACACCAATGTCCGGGGGATTACCACTTCAATTTTCGAGAATTTCCCCGAAATTGCATGGGATAAAAAAGGAACCTCCGAAGCATCCGGTTCCGCCCAATAAGAATTCAGATAACGCCCTCCATACAGAAATAACTCCTCTGTACAGAGGGCGTTTGTCATATCCCGGTTCGTTCATCATTTTTTTGAGGAGGCAACAATGGATCTTTCTTTTTACTACCCCGGCTGGGTTCGTAAGGCAGTTACGTTTTCCCTTGATGACGGGAATGTTCCGCTGGAGAAAAAGTTTTTCTCTTATACGAAGCCCGCAGGGCTTCGCGGAACCTTCAATCTCTGTACGCCGCTGGAGCGGCTGACAATTCCCGAATACCGGGAATTTTATCGCGGTTATGAGATTGCCAACCACTGCCGCTATCATGCCTATCCGTTTGCGCCAAAATGGGAACGTCCCATCTCGGAAGAAGTCTTTCACGAAGAAAGTGCGGATCCGAACCTGCTTTACCGAACCGAGGAAAAAGGACTTTATCACATCCATACGTGGGGTTGGACCTACATTGCGGAGAATGAAAAGTTCAAGGAATGCGTCCTGTCCTGCACGGAGGAATTGGAAAATGTGTTCGGGAATGGCTCCATTCGTGATTTTGTCTGGCCGAACGGAGAGCAGGACAATCCGGAAATCCTCCGGTGGCTGGAAACCCGGTTCCGCTCACTCCGCCGCACGGGAAATACAAAAGACAGCACCGGCTTTGCCCTGCCGGAGGATCGGATGCACTGGAGATGCAACGCAAACTACACCTGCCTTTCCGAAGTGGTCGAACAATATGACCGTTTTCCGGATGACGGAACGCTGAAATTTTTCTGCTTCGGCGTTCACGCGCACGATTTTGAAAACAATCACTGCTGGAACCTTCTGGAGGAACTCTGCAATCGGCTCGGAAACCGCCCGCAGGACTTCTGGTATGCAACGGTCGGTGAAATATTTGACTACGAGGATGCCGTACACGCCGTGGAGACCACCGATTCTGC
Organism: uncultured Eubacteriales bacterium; assembly: GCA_934481515.1. Lineage (GTDB taxonomy): Bacteria > Bacillota > Clostridia > Oscillospirales > CAG-272 > UMGS1865. Next base: position 23,750 of record CAKSPO010000019.1, on the reverse strand, counting down.
CGTTCGGAATGTCTCTGCAACAGAGCTTTATTTATCCGTAAACGGACACCGGGCAGTGCTCCCTGCCGGAGCGGAAATTCATCTTTGATTGTTATGGAGGATCAAATGAAACAAATTGATGTTTTCTATCCGGGATGGGTGCGCAAGGCTATCACCTTTTCCATTGATGACGGAAATATTGCCATGGATACAAAATTTCTCTCCATCGTCAAGCCCGCAGGACTTCGCGGAACCTTCAATCTCTGTACTCCCCTGACAAGACTTCCGTCAGCAGCAGACTACCGTGCTTTTTATCAGGGCTATGAGATTTCCAATCATTGCCATTTTCACCCGCATGCGCTGAGCACACAATATCCGATGCTTCCGGTCTCGGACGATCCCTTTGATCCGGAAACCGCAAACCCCGCATTCTTTTACCGCACTGCGGAACCGGGAGTCTACCGTCACCATACACATACCGGATGGCGCTACATCGCGGATAACGAAAATTACCTGCGGTGCGTGGAAAAATGCCAACAGCAACTGGAGGAGGTGTTCGGAAAAGGAACGGTTCACGGCTTTGTCTGGCCGTTCGGGGAGCAAAACAACCCGGAGGTCTTTTCCCGCCTGAAGGAATGCGGCTTTGCATCCATCCGGAAAACCGGAGACGGAGGGTTCGATCTCCCGACCGACCGGAATGCCTGGTCCTACAATGCCACACATGACGATCTTACCGAGAAAAGCATCGCGTATGAAGACCTGCCGGATGACGGCAGGATGAAATGGCTCTGCATCGGAGTGCATTCCATCGACTATGAAAATGCCGGAAAGTGGCAGGTGTTACAGGCATTCTGCGATCGGTTCGGAAACCGTCCGGAAAGCTTCTGGTATGCATCAGTCGGTGAAATCTTCGATTACGAGGACGCAACCAGGCAGTTACAAAGGGACGGAAATACCCTGCGCAATCCTTCCGATACCGATTTGTTTCTCTGCGTAGAGGGGGTTCGGAAGACTCTGCGCGCCCATTCCGAATTGTCTCTCTGAGGGTCGTTTTCATTGGCTGCATCACAATATACCGGCTTATTTCCAACCTGTTAAAAGGCGGTGTGAAAAACTCGTTTTGAGTTTTCACACCGCCTTCGACATTGGGCTTGACGGAAAAGAACGGTTGTTTTGCTGCAAAAAGAACTTGAAAATTCAAGGAACATAAGATAAAACCGTCCGAGATCGCATCATTTATGCCAAAATTTCGACCGGTATTTTCGAGGAGCTGTGAAAAACATCGGGCTTTTGAGCAACTCCTTTTTGTCCCTTTCTTCTCTTCCCTGTTCTTTTCCAAATTTCTCAGAAAAAGCAAATGCGGCATCGGAAACGTAAAAAGGAGTTTTTGGCACAGGTTTTTGGTTCTTATCAATAGCCGCCCTTTTTGCCGCGCAAACGCCACAGGAGCTTCCGGATGAATTCTGCCGGAAAAACAGAGAGCGAGAGCACCATGGTAAGTCCCAGCTCCGACGGCATCAGCGGAGCTGTCCGCAGGACGCTTCCTCCGAGATAGACAAACAGAAGCTGTATCACCAGAACCGCGCTCATAATCAGCAGAAACACACGGTTTTTCCGGAGTCCCGCAAACAGATTCAGCCGGTCGGTCCGTGCGTTGAAGCAGTTGAAGACGGAAGAAAAAATAAACAGTGCAAAAAAAGCGGTCAAAAGATAAATCTGATCCCCGGCGGGTCGGAATTTGGAGGTAATATAGGGTGCCTTCAGGAAAAGCAGGCAAAGAAATACCGTAAAGGAGCCGAGCAGAGCAATTTCGTTTACCATGTAGCGATTGAGAATCGGTTCTTCCCGTCGCTTCGGGGGTTCTTTCATGTAATCCGGCAAAGCCGGTTCTCCGGCAAAGGCAAGCCCGCCAAGCGTATCCATAATCATGTTGATCCACAGCATCTGCACGACGGTGACGGGAGAATCAACGCCGAGAAACGGACAGATGACCGTAATTCCGACCGCACAAAAATTCATGGTCAGTTGCAGGGTAATGAATTTTCGGATGCTTTTGAAAATTCCTCTGCCGTACAGAACGGCACGGACAATGGAGGCAAGGTTATTGTCCAGAATGACAATGTCCCCGGCATCCTTTGCCACCTGTGTCCCGCTTCCCATGGAAAAGCCGATGTCGGCGCGTCGCAGTGCCGGAGCATCATTGATACCGTCTCCGGTCATGCCGACCACAAGCCCTTCCTCCTGCGCAATCCTGACCAGACGGCTTTTGTCGGTCGGCAAAGCCCGTGCAACGACGGCAAGCCGCGGAAGCAGTTCCCGCAGGCGCAGGTCTGACAGACGGGAAAGTTCTTCTCCGCAAAGGATCAGGTCATTTCTCGGATTCAGAATGCCGCAGCGTGCGGCAATGGCGCCGGCGGTTTCGCGATTGTCCCCGGTAATCATCACTACGTGAATGCCTGCGTCCTGCAATTGTGCAACCGATTGTCCTGCTTCCCGACGGAGCGGATCCTGCAGGCAAACTGCCCCTAACCAAATCAAGGAGCCGCAGATTCCGTCCTTGTGGCGAAAAGCCGGGACATTCTCTGCGGAAAGGGCGACGGCAAGCACCCGCCCGCCACGCTCTGTTTGCGTACGGATAGCGCTTTCCGTAAGGCGACCGGAAAACGGACGGATTTCGCCGTTCCGATCCATCATGGAAACCGTATGCGGCAGAATGCGTTCCGGGGCTCCGAGGAGAAGGGTTACGGAGGTTTTACCCGAAAGCGAAACAGCAGAGTATTTGCGGGCGCTGTCAAACGGAAGGCGTGAGGAAAAGCGATAGCCTTCCGGAACCGGCAGAGTCAATACCCCGGAAAGCAACGCTCTTTCGGTTGCACTTCCCCCGAGCGGAACCGCTTTCCCGAATTTGTCTCTGCCCGGCGTTGCCTCGTTGTTGTAGCGAAAGCAAAGATGTAGCAGAGTTGCACTTTCTCCTCCTGCGCGCAGATAGTCACGGAGAGAACACGGTGCTTCTCCGGGGGGCAGAAACGAGGCAATTTTCATTTTTCCTTCGGTCAATGTTCCGGTTTTGTCGGTGAACAAAAGGTTCATGCTCCCGGCGGCTTCAATTCCAACCGGTTTTCGTACCAAAACCTTGTCGCGCACCATCCGACGGATGTTGGAGGACAGCACCACTGCGATCATCATCGGAAGACCCTCCGGGACCGTCACCACCAGGACGGTAAGGCCCAATGTAAAGGCATGAAGCAGTTGCTCAAGCACGTAATGAAAGTCGGTCAGCTTGAGGTGAATAACCTCCCAATGCATGCCGCTGTCCAGGACAAACACATGAAACAGATAGACCAAAGCTACCACCACAGCGGCAATATAACCGAGAATACTGATCTGTCCGGCAAGCTTTGCAAGGCGGACCTTCAGAGGGCTTTCTCTCTGATCCATCTGAATTTCCCGTGAGATTTCTCCTAGAAAGGAGGCATCTCCGACGGCGGTCACCGTCATTTCACAGCTTCCGGAGGTTATGGTGCAGCCACGAAAAAGGGAGGAAGGGGCGGAGGGATCCATTTTTTCATTTGCCGACGGAAATTTACGGATTTCTTTGCTTTCTCCCGTCATGGCGGATTGGTCGGTACGGATTTCTCCGTCGGTCAGGAGCCCGTCCGCCGGAATCAGCTCTCCGGCGGAAAGCAGAACGATATCGCCGACCACCAGTTCGGCGTGCGGAAGCTGACAGATGTTCCCACTTCTTCGCACCCGGCAGACCCCGCCGGCATTCTCCTCGGAAAGGCGCGCAAAGGCTTTGGCAGAGCCATATTCCGAAAGGGTGGAGATCAGCGTTGCCAGAAATACGGCGATTCCGATGCCGACGGTTTCCATCCAGTCGGCATCCCGGAACAAAAGGAGGATGTTGACCGCCAGTGCACAAAGGAGGATCCGGATGACCGGATCATTCAGGTTGGAGAGAAATTGCCGAAAAAAACTCTTTCCTTTTTTCTGTGAAAGCACGTTGCTTCCGTGAAGCTGTCGGGATTTCCGTACCTCTTCCTCGGTCAGCCCGTCCCGGTGCTGATTTTTTGACTTGATGGTGTTCATGCGGTTCCTCCGTTCTGTTCTGGTTCACTATATGCCGGACGGAGAAAGAATATGAAGTTTTTACATCAGCGGGGCGATCAGGCGGCAGAGCCGGGAAAATCCGCGCTGAAGGATAGGAAACGAACTTTCCTCCTTTGAAATCTGCCTGGAAACAGAAAGAGAATGCAGGAAATCCTCCTCCATGCAGGCAATTTCCGCAGAATGGTAAAGGCAGACACCGCACTCCTCCTGAAAGTACAGGCTCCGAAAGTCCAGGTTGGCGGAGCCGACCACGGCAATTTCACCGTCGCACAGAAAAAGCTTTTGATGAAGAAACCCGGAGCCGTACTCGTAAACCTGAATGCCACTCCTTACAAGCTCCGCATAATAAGAGCGGGAAGTAAACTGCACCAGCGGTTTATCCGCTTCCCCCGGAAGCAAAAGACGGACATCCACGCCGCACTCTGCCGCACGCCGAAGCGTGGCAAAAATCCCGTCTCCCGCAGTCAGATAGGGAGTGGCAATCCACAGGCGCAATTTCGCATGCTCCGCCAAATGAAAAAACACTTCTTCCCAAACCGCAATGTGTTCGGACGGGGAGGAGGCGAACGGCTGTATCCAAGAGGGCGAAACATTCGAGTTCCTGTGCGGAGACTGAGAAAGCGATTCGGCGGTGAGCCGCCTCCACATGCTCCGGAATATTTCCGCAAAGCTTTCGGCGGCGCTTCCGCAGACCCGGACGGCGCAGTCCTTCCAATCGCAAAACCGTTCGGAAATACCGAGGTATTCGTCGGTCAGATTGATCCCGCCGGTGTAGGCAATCCGGTTGTCAATGACGACCAGCTTCCGGTGATCGCGGCTGTTTTGCAGAAAGGAAAGGCGTGGATGAAACGGGCGAAAGGGCACGCAATGAATTCCGGCAGATTGCAAAAGTGTTGCTTCCTGTTTGGAAAAGCTCAGAAAGCAACCGAAATCGTCGTAGATCAGATCAATACGGACTCCTGCGGCGGCGCGCTCAATAAGGACTTTTTTTACACTGTTCCAAAAAACACCTTCTTCCAAAATGAAAAATTCCAGAAAAACGGATTGCCTTGCATTTTGCAGATCTTCAAGCAGACTTTTTTGCATTGCGGAGGCATTTCGAAAATACCCGGTTGCTTCTTCCGGAAAAACCGGGTATCCGGCTGTTTTTTGCAAAAACGTCATCAGCCTTCCCGCTTGCGGGCAGGACGTAACGGCATTTTCCAATGATTCTTCCGCAGAAAGAACGGATGCCGGAAAAGAAATGTCTGCGGAGAACGGAGAATACCGTGAAGTCTCCGGCACCTTTTTTGCGGCACGGTGAAATCGGCACGCGAGTGCTTTTTCTGCGGTAAGCCGCCGCGGGTGAAGTACAAGATACCAGAATCCGCCAAGCTCCGGGAACAGAAGAATGAGAAAAATCAGCGGTTTTCCATAGGCACTGCTTCGCACGTTGCAGAAAATTCGGAACGCGATCACAATTCCGAGCAGATGCAATCCCGCACGGAGCCAGAACCACCGGCAGGAATGCAGCCAAAGCAGAAAAAGCAGGAGAAACTGCAAAAAAAGCAACAACAGAATGGGAAAACGGTATTTCAGGAACCGGCGAACCCGGAGTGTTCTTTTTTTCATAGAGACTTCCTTTCTGTATGATTGCTTCGGATTTCGGAGCTTTTTATCAGTTTCGCCTGTTTTGGATTTTTTCAATCAGAAAGGATGATGAAAAACGTTTTTGAATGAAGTTCTCTTTGGTTTTCTTCGCATTTTGGAATTTTTACACCGCCTGCGGCATCGGTTTTGGTTGCGGTGCCGCCTTTTTGCCGCCAAAAAATGCGAAAAAACAAAAAAGAACAGGGAAGAAAACAGGACGGGGCTGTCAAAAACAATGTTTTTGACAGCCCCCGTTGCGGCAGACCTTTTTATTGAATGGAGGAAAGCAGTCCCGGCAATTGAGAAAGCGCATGAATCCGATATTCCGGGTAAATTCCGCCGGACTCCGCCGCACCTGCCCTGCAAAAATAGCAGGTGTGGATTCCCGAACGGTTTCCGCCAAGAATATCCGAGGTCAGGCTGTCCCCCACGATGATGGTCTGCGCCGGATCATAATCCGGGATTTTTGCAAAGCAGAATCGGAAGAATGCCGGATCGGGTTTGTTGGCGCCGATGACCTCCGAAATAAAAATTTTCCGGAAATACCGTGCAATCCCGGCGCTTTCCAGGCGGGATCGCTGTGTCCGAAGCGTCCCGTTGGAAACAAGATAAAGACCATAAATCGGGAAAAGCGCCTTCAGGACTTCCTCGGCTCCCTCGACAAACCAGTGCCCCTCTCCAAGATAATGCTCATAACGATGCGCGGTTTCTTCCGGCTCCGAAGAGATTCCTTCCTCTCGGAAAAAGATGCGGAACCGCTCCGATTTTACCTCCGCCCGCGTGATTTCTCCACGCTCCAAACGCTTCCACTGCATATCGTTGATGGCGCTGTAACGGCGGATTTTCTCCTCCGATGGAGAGATTCCGGCATCGGTCAACGCCCGGCTGAGTGCTTCCCGCTCCGCCCGATGAAAATCCAGGAGAGTGTCGTCCAGGTCAAGCAGCACAAAACGGATCATATGCATACTCCTTTTCTTTTGAATCGGTCATTTCAGAATGACATTTTCTCCGCCGAGCAGATCGCAGAACTCCTGCAGAATATAAGGACTCAATGCAACGCCCATCGGCGTCATCTCATATCTTTTTTCGTCGGCATAGTAGAAATACACCGGGAAGCTTCCGTCAAACAGCGCCGCCAGATTCCATGCCTTGAGATATGGCTTTCCATGATTATCCGGAACACGCAGAAACAACCGTTTCGCCGCGGAAATCCGGGATTCCGCAGAAGCGGATTGCATTCCCGAAGCCGCGATCTCCGCCGACGTGCTTTCCGGTGCACCGTGCCCGACCAATGAAGCCGTCTCTTCCCGGAAGCGGTTGTTTTCAATCAGCGGTTCTATCCGGTTGACCAGCAGCTTCGGTGCTTCTTCCTCCCGCAGAGAAATCGTTCCGCTGACATAAACCCCGGTATCTGCGCGGATCTGCGGCGCCGCTTCCCCGTACAGACGGGAAAACACCACACACTCAATTTCCGCCATGCGATCCTCCAGGGTAAAAAACGCCATACGGTCGCCGGCTTTGGTATTTTTAACGGTAACGGAGGTAATCATTCCTGCAAAGGATGCAGGAGCCTTCTCCGCGAAATCGCAATCCTCCCCCACATAGTCAGCAATCTGCTCCGGTTTAAGAAGCTCCAGATGCCGGCTGTATTCGTCCAGCATATTTCCGGAAAAATACATTCCGGTGGCTTCCTTTTCCATCATCAGCTTTTCCCGCACGCTCAGCTCCGGAATCGGCGGATAGGAAATACCGGGAACAGCCGGTGCCTTCCCTGGAGTGGAGAACATGTCCAGCTGTCCGTCCAGATGATTTCTTCCCTTTTCCGCTGCGCGATCCAGTACCGCCTCGTAAACGGAGAGCAACCGGCTCCTGTAAACGCCGAGACGATCAAAAGTTCCCGCTTTAATCAGTCCCTCCACCATCCGCCGGTTCAATTCTCCCGCCGGCATCCGATTGACAAAATCCTCAAAGGACACAAATGCACCGTTTTTCCGCTCCTCCAGAATCTGCTCCAAGAACTGTTTCCCGACATTTTTCAATGCCAGAAGCCCGAAACGGATATCCCTTCCGGAGGTGGAAAAATACATTCTGCTCTCGTTGATGTCCGGCGGCAGAACGCGGATTCCATGTGAGATGCATTCCGCGATATATTCGGCAACCTTGGTCTGGCTTCCCAGAACGCTGGTCAGAAGCGCGGAAAAATACTGTTGCGGATAATGACATTTGAGATATGCCGTGCGGTAGGAAAGAATGGCATATGCGGTCGCATGCGATTTGTTGAACGCATAATTTGCAAAGCTTTCCAAATCGCAGAAAAGCTGTTTCGCCGTTTCTTCGGCAACGCCTCGCTGTACGGCTCCCCGGACAAACGTCTCCCGTTCTGCCAGAAGGACATCCGCCTTTTTCTTCGCCATGGCACTGCGCACAACGTCTGCATGACCGAACGTATAACCGGCAAGCTCCCGAAAAATGCGCATCACCTGCTCCTGATAGACCACGCAACCGTAGGTGGATGCCAGAATCGGCTCCAGCTCCGGAGTCGCATAGACCACTTTTTCCGGATGATGACGGCACTCGATGAAGGTCGGAATGGAATCCATCGGTCCCGGACGATACAGAGCGATTGCCGCAATGATGTCATCCAGACTTTCCGGTTGCAGGGACATCAGCATCTGCTTCATGCCGCCGGATTCCAGCTGAAAAATGCCGCCGGTCTTTCCGGAGGAAATCAGCGAAAAGGCGGCTTTATCGTTCAGCGGTAGCTTTTCCATGTCAAATTCCGGCTCTGCTTCCCGAATTTGCCGTTCTGCGTCGTGAAGGATGGTCAGATACCGCAGAGCAAGAAAGTCAAATTTCAGAAGCCCCAGCTTTGCAACGGTATCCATATCGTACTGCGTCACAATGGTTCCGTTGCTCAACGCCAAGGGAACATAGGAGGAAACCGGCTTGTCCGTAATCACCACGCCCGCCGCATGAATGGAAACGTTGCGCGGCATTCCCTCCAGCGCCATGGCGGTATCCACCAGACGGCGAACCGTTTCGGAACCGTCATAAAGCCTGCGAAGATCCGGAAGCTTCATCGCCGCCGCGATGGTAATATTCAGCTCCTGCGGAACCGTTCTTGCAACGGTATCCACATCCGAATAGGACATTCCGAGCGCCCGCCCGACATCCCGGATGGCGGCACGCGCCGCAAGCGTACCGAACGTAATGATTTGGGAAACATGCTCTCGTCCGTACTTTTGTGCAACGTACGCAATGACCTCGTCCCGGCGGTTATAGCAGAAATCAATATCGATATCCGGCATGCTGACCCGCTCCGGATTGAGAAAACGCTCAAACAGAAGATCAAAGCGGATGGAATCCACCTCCGTGATTCCGAGTACAAATGCCACAAGGCTCCCACAGCCGGATCCGCGTCCGGGACCCACGGGAATGTCGTGTGATTTTGCAAAATTCACATAGTCCTGCACAATCAGAAAGTAATCGGCATAACCCATCTGCTGGATTACGGACAGCTCGTATTCCAGCCGGTCGCGATATTCCTCGGCAGTGTGTTCGCCAAAGGTAATGTGACCGGCGGCAATCCGGCGTGCAAAGCCTTCATGTACCATTCTCCGAAGGCACTCCGGTGCACTTTCCCCTCCCGGACACGGAAACTTCGGCAGATAGGTCTGCGAAAAATCAAAATCCACCTGGCACCGCTCGGCAATCCGGCAGGTATTTTTCAGCGCTTCTGGGTAATTCCGGAACAGCATCGCCATCTCATTGCTGTCCTTCAGATAAAACTCGTCCGTAGCAAAAGCCGCAGGACGCCCGGCATCTACGGTCGTATTGGTCTGAATGCACATGAGAACCGCCTGCGTCTCCGCGTCCTGTCGCCGTAGATAGTGACAGTCATTGGTGGCAACCAACGGCAAATCGCATTCTTCGGCAAGGTGCACCAAAAGCGGCAGAACATTTTTCTGCTCCGCAAGTCCGTGATTCTGAATCTCAATATAAAAACGGTCTTTTCCGAACAGCTTCGCATACCGGTGTGCCGTTTCCCGCGCTCCCGCAAAATCCCCTTTGGAAAGCTGCTTCGGAATTCTGCCACCAAGGCAGGCAGAAAGTGCAATCAGCCCCTCCGAATACGTTCGCAAAAGCTCGTCATCCACCCGCGGTTTGTTATAAAAGCCCTCGGTAAAGGAAAGAGAAACCATCTCAATCAGATTGCGATAGCCGGTCATATTCTCGCAAAGAAGTACCAGATGGTCGGCATATCCTTCCCCGCTGTTGCTTTTTTCGAAGCGGGAATCCGGCGCCACATAGACCTCGCATCCGATGATCGGATGGATACCGGCATTTTTGCAGGCACGGTAAAATGCCACGGCGCCGTACATCACACCGTGATCCGTAATGGCGACAGCATCCTGACCGCATTCCTTCACCCGCGCCGGGATCTCCTCAATCCTGCAGGCACCGTCCAGAAGGCTGTACTCGCTGTGCAGATGCAGATGCACAAACTCTCCCATGGCGTTCTCCCCCCTCGTCTTTCTTTTTTCGTTATGCTTCCGTTTGACTTTTCTCCGGCTTTTCCGCCTCTTCCAGCAACTTCTGCAACCGATGGTTCAGACCGGACTTAGAAATCGGCGGCTCGTGCAGATTGCGGAGCTCCTCCAGAGATATATCCGGATTCCGGTAGCGAAGCATTGCGGTCATGCGAAGCGGCTCCGGCAACGTCTCCAGCTTCCCACTCCCGATCAGCAGATTAATCGCGTCCATCTGCCGTGCCGCTGCCGAAATGGACTTCTGAATATTCTTTGCCACACAGTTGGTCGCCCGGTTTTCGTTGTTCCGGATGTCCCGCTCAATCCGGCTGTTGTAAAACTCGTACATCAGATGCCGGGAGCCAATAAACCCGACCAGATCTCCGATCACCGTGCCGTCCTTGAAATACAGCCCCGTCCGGTTCCCGCGTGCGGTTCTGCGCGGAGGATAACCGCACATGGTCAGAACGTGCTCCGGCAGTTCCATTCCGTGCGACTCCGGAAAGGAAAATTCCAGATGCGAAGAGCGGTGCGGATCGGTCACGGTTCCGTACAGCAAAAACATTCCCCGGAGAAAAGACGGAGCACAATTCTCACAGCGAAACAGCTCCTTCTCCGGAAAATCCCCCTCCGCCGTCTGCAATTGACGTATCGTCCGGACCGCGCCCGCAGAAGAAAGCGACAATCTCCGATTCCAATGCCCGTTTCCGCCTGCGCCAGACCCTTCCGGAGCGGTTCCGTATACCATTTGGAGCAGTTCCGTTGCCGCCCCGACCGAAGCCTCCCGCCGGCATTGCAGAACAACCGTTCGACTCCCCTCTGCATCGGCGGAAACCAGCATTCCTGCCGCCATTGCCCGGCGACAGCAGTTTTTTTTCGGCAGAAGTCCGGAAAGCTCTTCGCAAAGCGCATCTGCAAACGACATTTTATTCCTCCTGTCCCGGAAAACGGATTTCGCATTCCAGCAAAACCCCGGTTTTCTCCAGCACGGTATTGCGAATCTCGGCAACCAAAGCCCGAACGTCCGAGGCCGTCGCACTTCCCGTATTGATAATAAACCCCGCGTGCTTGCGGGAGACCTCCGCGCCTCCGATGCGCAAACCTTTCAGACCGCAATCTTCAATCAGCTTCCCGGCAAAATACCCGGCCGGACGCCTGAATACGCTCCCCGCACTCGGGAACTCCAACGGCTGTGTCTCCCTTCTCCGCCGGATAAGCTCCGTCATCCGCGTCCCGATCTGTTCCCGATCCCCGTCTTTCAAACGGATTTCCGCACCGAGAATCACAGATTCCGGATGCTTCATAAAAAATGAAGAACGCTCCGAAAACGCCTGTTTCTCCCCGTGCAGGCAGCTGACAGAACCGGTTTGGGAGTCAAAATATTCGGAGGAAATACAAATCTGTCCCATGCACCCTCCGAAAGCCCCAGCGTTCATAAATACGGCACCGCCAAGCGTTCCGGGAATTCCGTAAAGGAATTCGGCGCCGGAAAGCCCGGCATCCCGCGCAATCTGTGCAATCCGGGAAAGAGATGCTCCTGCCTCAACAAAAAATCCATCCTCCGACGGGCGGATGTCGCGGCAACCGATTGTAAAAAGCATCGCGCCCTGCATTCCCTCATCCGGAAAAACGACATTGCTCCCGTTGCCGAAAACCGTAAGCGGTTCTCCCGACCGCCGGATCAGAGAAAGCGCCGCAATACATTCCTCGCGGCTGTGCGGAAATACCGCCAGCTCCGCATTCCCGCCGATGCGGAAGCTACTCAGCGGAGAAAGCGGACAGTCCTGCCGCCATTCGATCCCTGCTGCGGTCAGCGCATCCGTCAGGTCTTTCATATCCGGCACCCCCTCTTGAATTCTACCCTACTATTATACTCGTATCCGGCGAAAAATGCAATAGTGAAAGAGCACTTCCCCGCAAACTTTCCTCCGATACAAAAGAACTCCGCCCGCACGGCAGATTCCGTGCGGGCGGAGTTCTTTCAAACCAATCAGAAATTGTAATCAGGCTGAACCGGCTTTCCGGTCTTGGAGGATTCCACGATGGAAAGGCAGACGGCGATCGTCCGGGCGCCCTGCTCTGCCGTCATCATCAGCGGCGTATGATTGAGGATCGCGTCAGCGAAAACCTCAAACTCCAACCGCGCATTGTGATTGTTGATGTCCATCGGAATGACCTCCGGCGCCGGATTTACGGAAATTCCGTCCTCACCGAGCGTGTACAGATCCATGTGATCGGAGGTGTTGTCGCAGATGATGGTTCCTTTGGTTCCGTAAAGCAGAGTCCGCATGGTATACGGGCGCTTGCATCCGGTGGAGACAAAAATCTTACCGATGGTTCCGTTCGGGAATTTCAGAACGCTGATGGTTGCATCGTCATAGGTAACCTGCGGAAGGAGCTTGTGAGAACCGTAAGCAAATACCTCCAGCGGGTCTCCCGCATACCAGCGAAGCAGATCCACCGCATGGCATCCGCCGCCGACAACACCATGACGGAGCGGATCCGCACGCCAACCATGCAGGAAGGTTGCATAATCATGCGCATATTCGGATTCCACATAATAAAGCTCACCGATGGTTCCCGCATCCACCAACTCCTTTGCTTTTACAAAGGACGGAGTGAAACGGCAGATCTGACCGACCATGAAAATCCGATCCGACTTTTTCGCGGCGGCAATGATCGCTTCCATATCCTCGCGGGTCAGCGCCAGCGGCTTTTCACACATCACATGCATTCCCGCGGCAAGGAACGCCTCACACATTTCTCTGTGAAGCTGATCCGGTGTCGCGATAATAACCGTGTTCATTTCCGGAATTTTCAGAAGATCCCGCCAGTCGGTAAAACGCTTTTCCGGAGCAATGCAATGCTCGTTTCCCTTTTGCTCCAGCGTTTTCGGATCCGTGTCACAGATTCCGGCAATCTCGGCACCGGCATGAATTGCCGCCTCCAGATGCAGTCTGCCCATAGAAAGTCCTACGACACCGACCACCAGTTTTTCCGTATTATTTTTTCCTTTGTTCATCTTAAACTCCTCCAAGATTATAAAAAGAATTGATTTTATTATTGTTTTTGATAAAGCTCCTTCAGCATCTTTCCGGTCTCCTCCGTGAGGATTTCTGCGACGCCTGCATGGAAATCCGAGCTTCTGGCTTCATAACCACCCTCCGCAAAAGCATCGCGCATCGGAAAATACCCCTCATATCCGTCTGCACAGCAACTGATCATCGTCATGGCAAAAGGCGAATCCGAACGCACCGCACGTCCGACATCGGTGAACGGTTCCCCGGGGAAGCCCGTCAGCACGGCATTGCCGAAGCGGACAGCGGAAAGATACAGGGGAATGAAGTCCTCGCCTGCCGCACGCCGGCGCATCCGGTACGCCTCCGCCACCACCGTTATAAGCTCCATACCTCGGAAAGGAATTTCATCATCCCTGCCGGACTCATGCAGAGCAATATACCGCTCCGCCTGCGGAAGAGCCGACTCCGGCGCCCGGTTTGCAGGAACCTTTACCTCGCGCAGACAATAATCCACCCGATCCCCTTCGATTTTTGCGGGATAGGAATACAGCTTCATTGCCTCGGCAGCAATGGTCAACCCCATATGGCGGGAAAAGGCATAACCGTGCTCCCGTGCCGGCGAGAGGAAGTCGATGTGGTTGGTATCTCCCTGCGTACCGTTGAAAAACACACATTCGGTTCCTGTCACGGCTCCCTCAAAGGAACGCCGCACCCAACCGGGATAATCCGCCGAGTACCTGGTGCCGCTGATAACATCCGGGTGCACCTGGAAATTAATCAGCACCACATCCTTCTTTCCCTGCCGGGTAATCCGGAGCAATTGCAGGGTTTCGTCCGGTGTCGAGATCGGAGCAACAATGTCCGGATTCAGAAAGCCGGGATTGGTCTGCGTGTTCCCGTTCTTCATGCGGAACCGACGGATGAAAGCAATCCCCTCTACCTTCCCACGGGCGCCGTACAGCTCGGCATCGCACAAATCCTCCAATGCCGCCGCAGCCATATCTCCAAGACGGCGGAACAGAATATTGTTGTAAATGTCATCTCCGCGGCAAAGGTCGTCATTGATTGCAGGTGCCGTATGCGTATGGGTGCAGGAATACAAAACGGCTTCGGGAGGAAGCCCGGTTCGTTCCGCCACAACCTGACGAAGCAGATCTCCGGTACTCTGCTCAATTCCGATGACATCCATTCCGATGACAACGGCAGTTCTCTCCCCGTCCGAAAAGGCAATGCAGGACGCGGTCAATTCATCCAGAGCGCCCGACCCTTTCCGCACATTATAATATCCGGAAATATATAATCCGAGCGGCGGATCGAGAAATATCCTGGAAAATCCAACCTTCAGTTTATTCATTTTATTCATCTCCTTTTACAGGAATTCATCTGACAATCGACTGCCGGAAGGTACGACGGAAATGTTTGCTTTCCTGCCGCAAACTTCTTGACAATTTTCATGTTTTCGGCTATAATCATTGTAAATGAAATATCGCAAAAAAACAATGCACTTTTATGCAAATTATTTATACATTTCTGCACACCGCAGGTGTATGCACGGAGGTATTCCATGGAGACAGATCTTGCCGTAAACTACCACCAGATTGAAAATCCGAAAACCTTTGAGGTCACTTCCCTGATCTCCGCACACTACTTTCCTTCCTTTCCGCGAAAAACACCATATTGGGAAAAATATGATTTTGCGCAGATTTTTCTCCTGCTTTCCGGCAGTGTGACCTATGTAACGGAAACCGCAAGCTATCCGGTACGCCCCGGCTGCATGGTCTATCGCCCCCCGTTTCACGAATCCCAGTATAACTGCACCGGCGAAAAAACCAGTTATGCTCTGATCAGCTTTTCCTGCCGGTCGGAAGCATTGCACCTTTTGGAGGGAGAACCGATTCCGCTGTTCGGAGAAGAAAGTGCAACGTTGCTGGAAACCATGAAGACCGCCGCCCGTGTCTGTGAGCTGATTTCCCCGACGCAGTGCGGAATCAAGCCGAATGTGGCATCCCCTGTTCTCCATTATATTTATGCTTCTCTGGAGCGTTTTCTTTGTATGCTTTTCTGTCGGCTGAACAATATTTCCCTGATGCCGGATGAGTCCCAAAAGGTCAACCGTTATCTGGAGGATACCCGGCTGGCAGCCGAGGTCAAGGAATACATAGAACTGCATTTATCGGAGGAATGCACGGTACAGGAGATCAGCACGCATTTCTGGGTCAGCCCGACCTCGCTGATGAAAAAATTCAAGCGGGAAACCGGAACAAGTCTGCGTGCCTATCTGATCTATCGGCGCATTGAAGAAGCAAAAAAGAAAATTTCAAACACCGATTGCAGTTTTTCCGAAATTTCGGAATCTCTCGGCTTTTCCTCCGTCAACTACTTCTCTACCCTGTTCCGGGAAAAGACCGGAATGACACCGACCGAATTCAGCAAGCTCGCCTCCAAACGGCGAATTGAAATGCCGACATCCCCCGACACGGTCACCGCGGATGCATCGGAAGAAAAGAGGAGGTAATTTTTTGAAAAAAACGGATTGTCCCGTTCCGCGCACAGCACTTCCTTCGGAGGACGGTTGCCGGATCCGGCATTTTTCCAATGAAACCGGCGAGGCGCGGACGGCGGAATACCCGGTCTTTCCCGGCATCCGTCTGACCTACCATGAAATTCACATGCGCACTTCCTCCCCTGCAGGGGAAGAGGAACAAAGGTTCTTTTTTGAGATTCATCACTGTCACAGCGGCAGAATGGAATGCCGGAGTGGTGCCGACTTCTTCTATCTTTCCCCCGGCGACCTTGCGGTCGGATGCCGGATTGATCCGGAGCACGGTGCGGCTTTTCCGCTTTCCCGCTACGACGGAATCACCGTTCGGATTGATCCGGAAGCCGCCCCCCGGTGCCTTTCCTGCCTCTTGGAAGACATCAATGTCTCCCCCGCCGCTCTCATGCAGAAATTTTCCGTCGGCGGCAAAGGCTATATCGCACGGTCGCACCCCTCCATCGCACACATCTTCGCGGAGCTTTACTCCGTGCCCGAAAGCATCCGGAAGGGGTATTTCAAGGTCAAAATTCTGGAGCTTCTGCTCTTTTTGAGCACGGTGGAGCCAAACGAAAAAGAAACCGTCTCTCATTTTGTTTCCGGATCACAGACAGAGCTTGCCAGACACGCATCGGCATATCTGACCGAACATATGGAGCGGCGGGTTCCTTTGGAGGAATTGTCCCTGGCTCTGCATGCCTCTGCCACACAGATCAAAAACGCGTTCCGCGCAGTCTACGGAGAACAGCCCTACGCCTTCATCCGGCGCAGAAAAATGCAGAACGCCGCCGAGATGCTGCGGAATACAGACGAAACGGTTCTGGAAATTGCAGGCCGTTTCGGTTATGATAACGCCTCCAAGTTCGCAAAAGCTTTTTCGGATGTGACCGGCATGACGCCGGTCCAGTACCGGAAGGCACCCCATGCGGCATTGTTTTCCTCCCTTGCCGATGCCGTGAAGAACGAAAAAGAATAAAAACGCCTTTCTTTTCCGCTCCGCTACGCTTCGGCATTTCCGCTTTCTCCGGATTCCGGCGCTCCCTTTACCGGCAAATTTCACTTTCCGCTCATACCCGGAGGTCTTCCGTACAAACAAATCACTGCCTGCGCACGGCTCCGGTCGTGCAAATAAATTTCGCCCGCCTTGCAGGAGATTTGCCCGCATCCGCATTTTGGATGGCTTACAGCCGTATGCATTGTTCACAGGACAAAAAACGGCCTTCGTCGCATTCTTCAATGGAATGCTTATGCAATCCCGCACAGGAAAAAAGCGGCCTCCGTCGCATTCTTCAATGGAATGCTTATGAAATCCCGCACAGGAAAAAAGCGACCTCCGCTTCATTCTTCAATGGAATGTTTATGCGATCCTGCACAGGAGAAAAAACGGTGTCCGTTCTCGTTTCTCCGGACATACGTCCAGCCCTCCTCCCCCAAGACAGGCTACCCTGCCCGCCGCTCTCCGGGATGAAACCGAACGCCTCCGCTTCATTCTCCTATGGGGATAGTTCCTGACAATAAAGAGCATCGGAACACATCCGTAAAATTCAGGAGTTCGCCGTGCAGATCCGGCAGACCCGGTTTCGGAAATCCCCCGATTTTCTTTTGCCGGATTCCCGGACCGCGAACCGTTTCGGCATTTTCCGGCAACGAAAAGCGCCACTGTTCTCTCAAGACCGTCTTATAAAAATGTCTGAACGGAGCATTTTTTCTTCTTTTCGGAGTTGCAGACAAGCTCCCGGTACGGTAGAATATACAATAAGTTCGGCTTTTCTTTTTTACCAGATAGTTAGCAGTGGCTAACTGATATTTTTCGGAAAGGCACAAACATGAGTGTTGTAATTGTCGGCGGGAATGAATGTATGGTTCGGAGGTACGAGGAGCTTTGTGCCTCCTATTCCTGCTCCGCCAAGGTATATGCAAAAACAGAGCGCGGAATGTCCGATATCGGAACCCCGGATCTTTTGGTGCTTTTTACCGGCACAATGTCACATAAAATGCTTCGTCTCGCCACCGGTCAGGCACAGAAAAGAAAAATCCGGATCGTGCGCAGCCACGCGGCTTCCGTAACGGCATTGCGTTCCATTCTTGATACGCATGCGAAAGGAGGCTGCCATGTCTGAAGCGTTGTTGGTAGAACACTGTGCCCCGACAATGGCGGGACTGAAAACCGGAAGCATGTTTGCCTGTCCGAAAGAAAATAAAAAAACACTGAATGAAAGCATACGGGATCTGAATCGGCGGCTTGTTCCGCGCGGGCTTCGCATTCTCCCGGTCAAAGCAATGAAAAACCGGGTTCTCATTTATGTATACCGCCCGGGAAAACTCTGCGACGATCTGCAAAACGGAACAGCGCGGGAAATTCTTTCCGGAAAGCAATATCCGGTGGAAAATCCCGACCGTTGTGTAAGCGAATTGGTCCGCAGAATGCAGCAGGAAAATGACTTTCCGCACGAAATCGGGTTATTTCTCGGCTACCCTGCAGAGGATGTCAGCGGATTTCTCCGTCTGGGTGGCAAAGCGGCAAAATGCACCGGTATCTGGAAGGTTTACGGAAACGAAGAAGCCGCAATGCGGACATTTGCCGCCTATCGCAAGTGTACAAGGCTTTATCGCAGCGCCTACCAGAAGCATCGGTGCCTTGACCGTTTGGTCGTCACGCGAAAATAAAGCGTCCTCTTGTCTGCACGGTCTGTTCACGATTTGTTGACTGTTTATTTGCGTTTTATTCGGAGTTTGTTTTTTATCTTGTTTTCGGGAAAAAGATTGTAAAGAAAGGAAAAAAACTGATGAAAAAAGTAGCAGTAGTGTTCTGGAGCGGAACGGGAAATACGGAGGCAATGGCAAATGCCGTTGCAGAGGGAGCCGTGGCGGCAGGAGCGGAGACATCGCTCTTTTCCCCGCCGGAGTACGGATCGTTCCGCCCGTCCGATTTTGATGCGATTGCCTTCGGTTGCCCTGCAATGGGAGCGGAGGAATTGGAGGACGGTGAATTTTTGCCGATGTTTGATTCCTGCAAGCCGGAACTGAAGGGCAAAAAAATTGCGCTGTTCGGTTCCTATGGCTGGGGCATCGGCGAGTGGATGCAAAGCTGGGAGGCAAGCTGTGCCGCCCTTGGCGCGGCTTTCGCGGCGGACAGCGTCATCTGCCATGAAGCACCGGAGGAGGATGTCCTCTCCGATTGCCGTGCTCTCGGTGCCGCTTTGGAAAAATAAGAAAAAGAATAATTTTTATTAAAAATAATAAAAATCGAATTAACAAGGGCTGTCGCAACGGAACCAAAATGTTTGCCTGCGACAGCCCTCCGTTTTGCGGCTACCTGAATTGATATGCACCTCCAAAAGTGTCTAACTTTTGGGTGCACTTCAAATGCGGCAGCCTCTTTGTTTTTTCGTTTGTGCACAAATCCGTGAAAAACGGACAATGGAACATTGCTTTTGCTCCGCGCCGGCGCTTTCCTTTCTACCGGTCTTTGTCTTCTGCCACGGTATCCGCAAAAATTGCGGATGCCGTTTTGAGTGTCTGCTTTCGGGAACGGCATCGGGGATTATTTTCCCTTCTTTGTTCCCTTCCTTCGGAGAATGGCGGTTGCCACACCGACAACGGTCATTGCCACAGCAACTGCGCCAAGGGTAATCAGCGGTGCCGCCGCTTTGCCAAGCGGCTTTTTCCGCCCGGCGGAACGGCTGTCTTCGTTTGTTTCTCCTGCTCCGGTGTCGGCTTTCGTTCCTGTGGCGTTCCCGGAGCCGATTCCGGTACCGGAATTTTCTTCCGGCACTTTCCCTCCGGTTTCGCCTGTGCTGTCGCTTTCGCTTTCCGATTCTTCCGGGAAACGGTCAGAGCGCTTCTGTGAAAGGAGCCATGTGAAAAGTCCGTCGGTGGAGTATGCTTCGTCCCAGATCAGGTGATTCCCTTCCGGATACGGTGTAAAGGTAATCTTTTTTCCGCCGAGGTTTCGGATCCGCTCCACCATGACAGAGGTTCCCGTATACGGAACGGTCGGATCCTTCATTCCATGGAAGGTGCGGATCGGGATGTCGGTCAAAAGCTCCGCCTTTTCGACATCGCATCCCCCGCATACCGGAATGGCGGCAGCGAACAGGTCTCCGTGCCGCACGAGCAGATCCCACGTTCCGTATCCGCCCATGGAAAGCCCGGCAACGTATACTCTGTCGCGGTCAACCGAATACCGGTTCTGCAAAGCGCCGAGCAGTTCCACTACCTCGCGCATTGCCTTGGATTCCGGAATGCTGTCGGCGGAATAGCGGCACTGCGTCCAGTTCTCCACATCCACCCATTTTTCGTCCTTCGGGCATTGCGGCGCCACGATGATGCATCCGCGCAATTCCGGATGCTCCTGCGGGAGTGTTCCGGCGACATTTTTGAGCTGCGCCTCGTTGTCGTTTCCCCGCTCTCCCGCTCCGTGCAGAAACAGCAGCATCGGATAGCTCTGATCCGCCCGGTAGTCAGCCGGCACATAGATGCGGTAATTCATCTCTCTTCCGAATGAGGTTCGGAAGTTCTTCTTTTCGTACAGGTAGGATTCGGAGGATTCCGCCGCCGGTGTCAGCGTTCCGGTCGCGGCAAAGGCGGATGCAAAAATAAGACAGGCGGCAACGATTCGGATCAATTTTTTCATAAAGCAAATTCCTTCCGGTCGGCTATCAAATTTTGTGCATCAGGGTTCCGTTTGTTCGGGAGCGGAGGTTCGGCGCTCCCGGATCATTTGCAGAAGAGCTTCCTCCCCGATGACGGGAATGCCGAGCTGTCTTGCTTTGGTCAGCTTGGAGCCTGCCGCCTCTCCGGCAACGACAAACGAAGTTTTTGCAGACACGTTTCCGCTGACCTTTCCGCCTGCCGCCCGGATGCGATCTCCGGCTTCCTCCCGCGTCATGGTCGGCAGAGTGCCGGTCAGGACGAAAGTCAGCCCTTGGAACAGGGTGTCGGTCGGCTGTGCCGTGGACACGGTCAAAAGTCCCGCGGCGGTCAGTCTTTCGCAAAGCTCCCGGTTTTGCGGATGGGAAAAGAAGTTCACGACGCATGCCGCCGTCACCTCTCCGAAATCCGGAAGGGCGCAAAGCTCCTCTGCCGTCGCCCTCTGTACCGCCTCCAGCGTCCCGAAATGCGCCGCCAGCTCCGCCGCGGCGACTTCTCCCACGTTCCGGATTCCCAGTGCGTAGATCAACCGTTCCAGCCCGGCGGACTTGGAGCGTTCGATGGAAGCCAGCAGGTTTTGCGCGGATTTTTCTCCCATGCGTTCCATCTCCACCAGCTCCCCGGCGCGGAGGGCGTACAGATCTGCGGCATCGGAAATCAGGTGCTCCCGGAGCAGTCCCTCCACCAGCTGCGGTCCCAATCCGTCGATGTTCATTGCGTCCTTGGAAGCAAAATGCTCGATTCCGCGGGAAAGCTGCGCGGGACAGCGGCTGTTGGTACACCGGGTTGCCGCTCCTTCGTCCGCGTCGTAAAAGACGGGTTCCCCGCAGGAAGGACAGCGCTGCGGCATGAAAAATTCTTTGGTCTCCGCTCCGCGAAGCTCCGGATGCGCCGATACCACCTCGGGAATGATGTCCCCTGCCTTCTGCACGGTGACGATGTCTCCGATACGGATGTCCTTTTCGCGGATGAATTCCAGATTGTGCAGGGTCGCCCGGGAAACGGTGGTTCCTGCCAGCCGGACGGGAGAGAGCACCGCGGTCGGGGTCAGTACACCGGTTCTTCCGACCGCCACCGCAATGTCCTCCAGTTTTGTCTGCTTCTGTTCCGGCGGGAATTTATAAGCGACCGCCCAACGCGGGGTATTGGTTCCCTCTCCGAGCCGCCGACGTGTTTCCAGATCGTCGATCTTGATGACAACGCCGTCGATGTCATAGGCAAGTCCCTCTCGTAATTTGCCGATTTTGCGGATGTGGTCAAAAATTTCGGAAGGCTCTGCTGTCCGGATCCGGTTTTCCAGCGTGTGGAACCCCAGTTCGGAAAGGCGATCCAGGGTCTCGGTGTGGGACTTCGGAGCATGTCCGTCGGAATAAAGGTTCCCCTCCTGAAAGTTGAACACGAAAATATCCAGCCTTCGCTCCGCCGCGATTTTGGGATCCAGCTGCCGCAAAGAGCCAGCCGCCGCGTTTCTCGGATTGGCAAACAGCGGCTGTCCGGTGCTTTCGCGGGCAAGGTTCAGCTTTTCAAACACCTGACGCGGCATATAAACCTCGCCGCGGACGGTCAGGTTCAACGGCTCCGGGAGAACCATCGGAATGGAAAATACCGTGCGCAGATTCTGCGTCACGTCCTCGCCGACAAAGCCGTCCCCCCGGGTGGCTCCCTGTGTGAACACGCCGTTTTCATACCGGAGCGACACGGAAAGTCCGTCGATTTTCGGTTCCACGGAATATGCAGGATGGGAAACGGTCTGTGCGACACGGTTCAGAAACTCCTCCAGCTCTCCGAAAGAAAAAACATCGGAAAGGGAGTTCATCTGCACATGGTGAGTCACCTTTTCGAATTTTTCCAGCGGCTTCCCTCCGACGCGATGCGTGGGGGATGCGGGATCGTCGTATTCCGGGTGTTCCGCCTCCAGACGGAGCAGCTCCGCATACATCATATCATAGTCATAATCTGAGATTTCCGGATCGTCGTCTACATAATAGCGTTTTGCGTAATACGCAATTCTGCTCCGCAATTTGCGGATTTTTTCTTCCGTTTCGTTCATGGTTTCTCCTTTGGGGGTGGCAAACGGTTTGCCTCATCTTTTTTATTATATCAGATTCGATTTTTCTTGTCAATCCGTTTTGTATCATTTTTCCCGATCGTCTACATCATTTTTTACAAATAAAATTTGAAAATGTAAATATTTTTTGTTTTATCTTTACAATGGTATTACAATGTGCTATACTGAAAATGTCCAGAAAAGGACGAGAGTAAACAAGAAAGGCAAGGTGTATGAGTATGAAGATTACCGTAGTCGGCAGACAGATGAATGTGTATGACGAAATGAAGCTTCTGATTGAAAAAAAACTTGCTAAATTCGATAAATTTTTCCCGTCGGAGGGAGATGCCACCGTTACGCTCAGCTGCAAGCACAATGAGAAGAACATTGAAATTACCATTTCCGCGGGCGGCACGCTCTTCCGCAGTGAAGTGCGGGCGGAAAGCTTCCGGGACGCGCTGGACGAAGCCTGCTCCAACATTGAACGCCAGATCCGGAAGAACAAGACCCGGCTTGCGAAGCGCCTGCGGGATGCTGATTTCAATCCGTACCCGGAGGAGGCGTTTGACGACATTGCAGCAGAGGATGAAGAAATCATCCGTGTGAAGACCTTCCCGCAGAAGCCGATGGTAGCTGAGGAAGCGATTTTGCAGATGAATCTTTTGGGGCATCAGTTCTTCATTTTCAACGATGCGGACGATGCCGGAACCTGCGTTGTCTACAAGCGGAAGGACGGCGGTTATGGTCTGATCGTTCCGGAAAAACAATAATTTGTCCGAAAAAACAACAGAATCACCCGATTGGCGGCGGGAAAGAACTGCGGTTCTTTCCCGCCGCTCTTTACAAAATCCGGCAGGGGGAATGCCGCCGGGATAATTGTGCGGATTCCTCAGAAGCGGGCGGGCAGACCCCGCGCGTTTATGAGGAGGGCGTGGCGCATTGGGCAGGGACACCATGGATTGCCGTTCCGGTGGTTATGATTCCACATTGCAAGAAAAAACGTCGGGGTAAAATGCCGCCGGGGTGATTGTGCAAATTCCTTAGGAACGGGCGGGTTGACCCTGCGCGGGCAACGCCCGTTTCCTACGAGGGAGAAAAGATTTTTTTGCTTGATGGAAGCCGGAAGTGTAATGCGTAGATGGGATTTTTTCGCCCGGCAGGAGCCGGATGCAGAGTGGAAAGTTATCGTTTTGCAAAACAGCAAAAATTCCGCGATACAGTTCACACCTCATCCGTCAGCCTTCGGC
>CAKSPO010000018.1 GCA_934481515.1 uncultured Eubacteriales bacterium | reverse complement strand
ATCTGGAGCTGATCAGTCGATCGGTGTCGTTCTATATTTGTATTCTGATCTGCGGAATTTATACGCTTTTGAAATATCTCTTGCTGATGAAAAGGAGTCAGTTGTCATGATCGGAGTTTATGATTACACGGTTCTTCTGACCTATTTATCTTTACTGTCCGCGGGAGGCGGAATCGTTGTTTCCCTGAACGGTGCGGGACATCCGTACTGGGGATGCTTTTTCCTGCTTCTGTGCGGTCTGTTTGACGCATTTGACGGCAAAGTCGCGAGAACCAAAAAGAACCGCACGCAATTGGAGTGCAATTTCGGAATTCAGATTGATTCGCTTTGTGATCTGGTCGCCTTCGGCGTACTTCCTGCCTGCATCGGCGCTGCAATGATGCGCCGTTCCTCGTTTCTCCGCGATACGGTCCGGATCGACGACGGAATTCTTGTCACCAATATTATCCGGGTCATTCTGTTTATGATTCTGATTCTTTACATTCTTGCAGCACTGATCCGGCTTGCGTACTTCAATGTTACCGAGGAGGAGCGTCAGAAAACCGAGGGGGGCGTCCGCAAATATTACACCGGTGTTCCCGTTACGGCGGCTTCTCTGATTTTTCCGCTGGTGCTTCTGATTCAGTATGTTACCCCTTTTGATGTTACGCTTCTCTACTTCGGAACAATTATTCTGATGGGTTTTCTGTTCCTTTCCAAAATTCAGGTTCGGAAGCCCGGAATGAGAGGAATTCTGATCCTGATCCTGATCGGAGTTCTGGAAGTGGTTACGCTCTTCGGGTTCTGGATGTTTTTCCACAAAAAAGAGTGGAAGGAGAAATCCGCAAAGGAGCACAATACAGAAAAAGTACTTTCTGCGGACAGTTTGAAAACTTCTTTGCAGGCGGACATCTTTTTCTGTGAGCTTCCGGGAACCGATCGGCATCTATGAAAAAGAAAAACAGTAGTCAAAAAGAGAGCGCCGCGCTACGCTTCTTCTACCACACGGTTCCGGGGCGGATCCTTCTGAAGCCGATGGTCTCAAGGGGATTTTCCAGGCTTTGCGGCGCTTTTCTCTCTTGCAGGCTCTCCAAATTTCTGATTCCCGGTTTTGTCAGAAAAAACGGGATTTGTCTTGCGGATTATGAGAGCGAGGGGTTTCGTTCGTTCAACGATTGCTTCAGCAGAAAAATCAGAGACGGAAAGCGTCCGATTGATCGGGATCCGGATGCTTTGATTTCTCCCTGCGACGGTCTGCTTTCCGTCTATCCGCTCACGGGCGACCGGGTACTTCCCGTAAAGCAGAGTTCCTATACGCTTGGGCGGCTTTTACAGAATCCGGAATTGGAAAAAACGTTTGCGGACGGAATGTGTCTGGTCTTCCGGTTATGCGTCAATCACTATCACCGCTATGTCTATGCGGAGTCCGGCCGGAAGAGCGAAAACCGGTTTTTGCCGGGGGTTCTGCATACGGTTCGTCCGATTGCGCTGGAAACGTTTCCGGTCTTTACAGAGAACTGCCGGGAATACACGGTCATTCAGACGGAACGCTTCGGGAAGATTCTCCAGATGGAGGTTGGGGCGATGTTGGTCGGAAAAATCAAAAACCGACAGACATCTGCCGGAGCGGTGCTTCGCGGTGAGGAAAAGGGCTGCTTTCTTTATGGCGGCAGTACAATCATTCTTTTGCTGCAGAAAGGTGCCGCTTCCCTGCCGGATGCGTTTTTTAAGGCGACTGCCGAGGGAAAAGAAATTCCGGTATGTATGGGAATGCGTCTGAATGTGCAAGATTCTTCCGGTATCGAAAAATCAGAAATACCGACGGTGTGAGCGAAGGCATCCGGCTTTTTTCGGGTACCTTCGTTCCGGTCGCTTTGCCCGCGGTTTGCGGATAGGAGTTCTTATCAATGGTTCAGAATCGTTTTCACAATCTCAAAGGCAGTGCCATCCTTTGCGTTGCGGCACTGGTCTGGGGGCTGGCTTTTGTGGCGCAGAATCAGGCATCCGAACTGGTTCCGCCGTTTTTGTTCAACAGTCTGCGTTCGCTGATTGCCGCGCTCTTTCTCTGGGTTCTGCTCCTCTTTCGCAGAGTCAGAACCGGGATGCCGATCCTTCGCGCGGAGCCGGCAGGCTTGCGCAAAACATGGATGGGGGGCTTGATCTGCGGGTTTGCCCTGACCTTTGCGGTCAACTTTCAGCAGGCGGGCATCGGGGTCTATCCGGAAGGAACCGCTGTGGAGGCGCGCGGTGCTTTTCTGACGGTGATGTATGTCATTTTTGTACCGCTCCTTTCGGTGATCTTTTTGAAAAAACGGTTACAGTTGCCGGTGATCGGCGCCATCTTTTTGTCGGTGGTGGGAATCTATTTTCTCAGTGCGGCGGGAGAGGTCGGCGGGTTTTATCTAGGAGATCTTTTTATGCTTGCCTGTGCGCTTTCCTGTTCGGTTCATATTATTTGCGTGGATCGGTTCGGCAGCGGGATCGGCGGAATTCAGCTTTCCATGCTCCAGTTTCTCTTTTGCGGTATTTTTTCCGCCATTCTTTCCGTCTGCACGGAGAAAATCGTTTTTTTCGCAATCCTCCATGCCGTGCCGCAGATTCTCTACCTCGGAATTATGTCTTCCGGTATTGGCTACACTCTGCAGATTTTCGGTCAGAAATATGCGGAGCCTCCCATCGCGGCAATTACGATGAGCCTGGAAAGTGTTTTTGCGGCTCTCGGCGGTTGGCTGATTTCCGGCAATACGCTCACGGTTCACGAGCTGATCGGATGCGGGTTGGTTTTTGTTGCAATTCTGCTTTGCCAGACACCGCTCTTTTTCGAGAAGAGCGGAAAGCAGGATGTTCCGGCAGAATCGGAATATTCTGCTTCGGAATCTGCGGCACCGACGGAAAAAGATGAAAAATGAAGGGTTGCCGGGCGTGTGAATGCCCGTGACGGCAGCCTGTGCGATATGATATTCTAAAAAGAAAGGAACGCGGCTTTTATGGATTTCCGGACATTCAGCCTGATCTATCCGGATGCGGAGTCCCGCCGTCGGCATGACAGCGGTGAAACGGTTCCGGACATCGATCTGTTTACCTTGCAGGAGCTGGGACTTCTGGAGGTGTTCTCTTTGAAGAGCGGCAGTCTTGCGGATTTCTTTACGACAGACCCGGAGGTCATCCGTTACCGGATGGCAACCTTTGACGACATGCTCCGCTGTGACGCGCTTTCGTCCATGATGGGAAAATTGGTTCCTGTTCTGAACGACATTATGGAACTGCGCCGTCTGGAAGCGGACAGCGGAGATACGGCAGATTATCTTTCCTCCATTACGGAGATTGAGCTTTATGTTTCCTGCATCGGAATTTTGCACGATGGATTGTCGGAATCAAAGGACGCGCTTCAAAGCCCGGCATTTGTCGCATTGCGGGAGCTGGTTCTGACGCTTGCAGACAGCGATTATTACAAGGAGCTGAACCGGAAGCTGAACGAACTGACGCAACGGGTCCGGGAGATCCGGAGTGTGACGGTCGGGGTCAATCTGGACGCCCAGCTCCGTCCGGTTTCTGCCGGTGTTTTGTCGGTCAATGCAGAACCGTTCAAGTCCGGGGATGTATTGGATAAAATTCTTCGTCTGAACTTCAAAAATGACGAATACACCTGTATCGCCGACCTGGTTCCGTTCGGAAAAAAGCAGTCTGACAATCAGAAAACGGCACTTTCGCTGGCGTTCAACAGTGCGATCAATGATGTATACCGCTCTTCCCTGCATTCATGGAAGAAGATTGTGCGGACGTATGTGCTGGAAAACACGGAGTTCTTGCTGAATCTGATGCCGGAATTTGAATTTCTGGTACGCGGAACGGAAATGCTCCTGGCGTTGCAGAAAAAGGGATGTTCCCTTTGCGTCCCGGAGATTCGTCCGATGTCCGAGCGTGCCTTTGATGCGAAGGAGCTGTATAATCCGTGCGTTGCCCTGAAAATAGAGGAAGAAATCGTTCCGAACGATCTTGTATTTGATGATAAAGCGGCGATCTATGTGCTGTCGGGGCCGAACCGCGGCGGAAAATCGGTGATTACCTGCGCGTTGGGACTGGCGCAGGTGATGCTGCAATTGGGCATGTACCTTCCTGCAAAGAGTGCCGTCGTTTCCCCGGTAGACGGAATTTATACGCACTTTCCGACCGGTGCCGAGGACACCATCGACAAGGGGCGGCTCGGGGAGGAATGCGCACGGCTGAGTGAAATATTGGACTGTGTGACATCGGAAAGTCTGGTGCTTCTGGACGAGTCGCTGTCCTCCACGGGTAGCTATGAAGCTTCCTACATCGCCGCGGAAGTATTGGCGGGGCTTGCGCATATCGGCTGCCGCTGTCTGTTTTCCACGCATCTGCATGAGCTTGCCGCCGAGATTGAAGAAATCAACCGCCGTTCCCTTGCCTCCGGCGGGGTTGCCATCGACACGTTGGTTGCCGGGATGGAAGGCGGCGGGAAGCGCTCCTTCAAAATCACCCGCGCGAAGCCAGACGGGAAGAGCTATGCCAGAGACATTGCCGAGAGCTATGGTCTGACCTATGACCGCATTTTGCAACGGTTGCACGATTCCGAGGCACCGAAATCATAAAAAGCATAAACAGAACCAGAAAATCGCCGCACTCCGGAAGGAATGCGGCGATTTTCCGTCACATGGAAGTTATCTTTTTATCAATCGTGTTTTTTTCGTGGCATTGCGCAAAGCTGAAAAACGGCAATCAGCGGGACGTTTGCCCCGGGGCGGTTCTTTTCCGTTCGCGGACAGAGAGCAGGATACCGGTTCCGAGCGTCGCCGCAAAGAAAAGAATGCAGAGGCAGACAAAGAGATTTCCGACAACGGTATACAGGGTGTTTTGGGTCGGGATGAACCGGACATCGGAGACGGCATAGCCGTCGGTCAGCGGGTCGATCCATGCGATGTTTTCCCCGTGATCTGTGATGACGGAGGAGATTCCGGTATTTCCGGAGCGCACCAGATATCTGCCGGTTTCAATGGCGCGGAGCTGTGCCTGCGCCTGATGCTGATAGACCGCGGCAGAATCGTAAAACCATGAATCGTTGCTGGAAAGCAGCAGAATTCCGGCTCCGGAACGGACGCTGTCCCGCGCCAATCCGTCGTAAATGGAATCGAAACAGATCAAGCCCCCGGCGCTTCCCCACTTTGTTTCAAACAGTGCCGGATCGGTTCCTGCGGTCAGATCGCTGTCCAGCGCCGACAGGTCTGCCAGCGGCGGTATCAGGGTGGTGATCAGCTTTCGCATCGGAACATATTCGCCGAACGGAACCAGATGCCGCTTGGCGTAGATATGGTCGGAAACGGTTCCGTCCGGGGATATCAGATAAAGGGCGTTGTATTCCCGGTCAAGACTGTCCTTATACAGCGCTCCGATGACGAGTGTGACGTTATATTCTTTTGCAAGTCCGGAAACATATTCCGAGAGCCCTGCGGAGCGGTTGAGTACATACGGAAATGCGGTTTCGGGCCAGAGGATCAGCTCAGCTCCCTCCTTTGCCGCTTTTCTGGTCATTTCTCCGTAAATTTCTTTGGTCAGGCGCAGGCTGTCGGCGCTCCATTTGTCATGGGAATTGATATTCCCCTGCAGGGTGGCGACGCGGACGGCGGTATATTCCTTTGCGGGACGGTGAAGCGCCGCGGCACCGAAAATCCAGTTGGACGCAAAAAGAAGAACGGCGACGGATACGCAGAGCGCCGAGCGCTGCCATTTTTTGCGGTACAGGAGGGCGTATGCCAGCAGTCCGTTGACGGTCAGGAGCAGGAAGCTGACGAAAGAGGAGCCGAAGAGGGACGCACTCTGCAAGAGCGGCAGATACCGGATCTGTCCGAGGCAGAGTCTTCCCCACGGGACGCCGAGCCAGGAAAGCGTGGCACTCCATTCAAAGACGACCCAAAGCGCCGAGAACAGAAACGGACGCAACAGCGGCGCGCGGCGGATGACCGGCGTCCGGTGCAAAGCGGCGAACAGAAGAAACACCAAGCCGCCCGGAATTGCCTGAAGAAGAGAAAGCCCCAGCCACCCGGCAAGGATTACCGCGACGGAGGCTCCGTTGCTCATGCCGACAAAATCCAGCGGGTAGAGCCGGATGAACCAATGATAAAGGAGCAGGTAATAAATCAGAACCGTCAGAAAGCCGAAGAGGTAGACGGTGCGCAGGCGGATCCCGGTGTGTCCGCAGAGGCGGTAGGCACCGATGAAAAGCGGGATCATGGTCATCCATTCCGCCCATCCGAGCACCGGAAAAATCAGGGTCAGCGCCGTCAGTGCCGCACCTGCAAACAGATACGGAAACGCACGCAGAAGGAGGTGTTCTTTGGTTTTCACCGGAGGTTCTCCTTTCCTCTCGTCATATTTTACATTCTGTATTTTTCATCGAAGTCGGACAGAAACCAGACGTCCTTCATCGGGATTTCAAACGTTCTGCCCTCCAGATAGGACAGCGGATTTTCGCGGTCGGTCTTTTTGAAGAACAGACGGAAGGCGTACAGCGCCTGATATTTGTATCCCCTTTCCCGGTCGGAACGGTTGACGCCGTATTTTCCGTCACCGAGCAGAGGGTGCCCGATGTGGGCAAAATGTGCCCGGATCTGGTGGGTCCTTCCGGTAATCAGATCAACCATGACAAGGCTGTTTCCGTTTTTCTCCCGCAGGGTGCGGTAGCGTGTGATGATCTGCTTGTAGCCCGGTGCCGGATTGTCCCGGATTCTGACCAGATTTTCGGTTTCGTTCTTTTTCAGGTAAGCGACAAGTGTCGCTTCGCGCGGATTCAGTGTACCGTGCACGGCGCAAAGGTAGGTTTTGAGCAGCTCGTCATTGCGGATTTTTTCGTTCATGACACGCAGCGCCTCCGCGTTTTTTGCCGCGATGACGATGCCGCCGGTATTGCGGTCGATCCGGTTGCACAGTGCCGGAGCAAAGGACTGCTCCTCCGTCGGCAGGTACTCCCCTTTTTGCGCGAGGTATGCCTGTACGTGCAGGATCAGCGTGTTTTCCGCTCCTGTCGTGTCCTCGTGTACCAGCACGCCGGGACGCTTGTTCAGCAGCAGAATGTTTTCGTCCTCGTAAAGGATGTTGAGTTTCGGCGTGATGCGAAACAGTGCTGCTCCGTCCTCCTTCGGGGACGCAAAAAATTCCTCCCGGATAAAAAGCTGAATTTCGTCTCCTTCTGCGAGAAGATAGTTCTGCGCCGTCCTTGCGCGGTTGACCTTGATCTTTTTGGTGCGGATATATTTATACATCAGGGAGGCGGGCAACGCCGGAATGGTTTTGGAGAGAAATTTGTCAAGCCGCTGTCCGGCATCATTTCGCCCGACGGTAATGATCTGCATAAACACGATGGCGGGGAAACTTGTCCGAAAGCTTCCCCGCACTCCTTTTTTGTTTTTGATTTACAGGGTGCCAAAAATACGGTCGCCTGCATCACCGAGTCCCGGTACGATGTAAGCGTGCTCGTTGAGGTGGTCATCCAGCGCCGCGGTGTAAATGTCCACGTCCGGATGTGCCTCCTGCACCTTCTTTACACCCTCGGGTGCTGCCACGAGGCACATAAAGCGGATGTGCTTGCAGCCTCTCTTTTTCAGCATGCTGAGTGCGTCCATTGCGGATCCGCCCGTCGCAAGCATCGGGTCTACCAGAATGACGATGCGCTCGTCAATGTCCGGCGGGAGCTTGCAGTAATATTCTACCGGCAAATGGGTTTCCGGATCGCGGTACAGACCGATATGACCGACCTTTGCCACCGGGATCAGGGACTGCAGTCCGTCCACCATGCCGAGTCCCGCACGCAGAATCGGAACGATTGCCAGCTTCTTTCCGGAAATCATTTTGGCTTTCATTTTGGTCAGAGGGGTCTCGATGCTGACTTCCTCCAAAGGAAGATCGCGGGTCAACTCATAACCCATCAGCATTGCAATTTCCTCCAGCAACTCCCGGAAATCCTTGGAACCCGTTTTTTTGTTGCGCATAATGGAAAGCTTATGCGTGATCAGCGGATGGTCAACAATATGAAGTTCACTCATTTTCAATCTCCTTAAGGTTTGATTTCGGTTACCGCTCTTTATTATACAACCCTTTCCTCTTTTTTTCAAGTCCAATTTGCAAATTCCAACCGTATTTTTCAAAAAAATATTTACAAGCGGAAAAAACCGTGTTACAATAGAATCGCAGTATTTTTACCTTTTCAAAACACCCTGTTCCCCTCGGAAGGAGTCTCTATGCCTTTTTCTTCGCGCACGGTCGGAATTTACACACTTGGCTGTAAGGTCAACCAATATGAGTCGGAAGCCATCGCCGAAGCATTTTGCAAGGAGGGCTTTTCGGTGCAGGCACCGGAGCTTCCCTGCGATGTTTATGTTATCAATACCTGTACGGTCACGGCGGAATCGGATCGGAAAGCGCGGCAGTTCATCCGCCGTGCCATCCATCAGAATCCGGACGCGAAAATTCTTGTGACCGGTTGCCTTTCCCAGACCCAGCCGGAAGCCGTGGCGCGGATTCCGGGCGTGGATTATATCTGCGGAAACGCTTCGAAGCTTTCGGTCGTGGAGGCGGCAATCCGTCTGACGGCGAATGCGGCAAAACCGGAGACTCCCTGTACGGAGGTACCGGAACTGTCGGCATTTGAAAAAATGCGGATTTCCCGGTTTGACCGCACCCGCGCCTACATCAAAATCGAGGACGGCTGTGAAAGTCACTGTACCTATTGTATCATTCCCGCGGCGCGCGGAAAAATCCGCTCCAAGGCACCGGAGGATGTGATTGCGGAAGCCGGGGCACTGACTGCCGGCGGTTGTCGGGAGATTGTGCTGACCGGGATTGAGACCGCTTCCTACGGAAAAGATCTGAAGGATTGCGGTCTTGCGGAGCTTCTTGCTTTGGCGGATGCCATTCCGGGCATCGGAAGAATCCGGCTGGGGTCCTTGGATCCGTCGCTGATGAAGCAGGCGTTTGTGGATCGGATCGCTTCTCTGCGTTCCCTGACCCCGCATTTTCATCTTTCGGTGCAGAGCGGTTCGGACACCGTGCTTGCCCGGATGAAGCGGAAATACAACAGCCGGATGGTTTTTGAGGGGATGGAGCGGCTCCGCCGTGCGTTCCCGCAGGTACAGTTTACTACGGATATCATTGTCGGCTTTCCCGGCGAGAGTGACGCGGAATTTGAAGAAACACTTGCTTTTGCGGAAAAAGCCGGTTTTTTGCGGATTCATGTATTTCCCTATTCCCGTCGTGCGGGGACGCCTGCCGCGGTGATGCCGGAGCAGGTTCCGGAGGAAATCAAGCACCGCCGCGCCGCAATCCTTGCCGACGCGGAAGCCGGAATCCGGAAACGGATTCTCGACGGGCTGACGGGTCAGGTCTTTCCGGTTCTTTTCGAAAGGACCGGTGAGGACGGCAATCGCGGTCATACGCCGTCGTTTGTGGAAGTTGGTGTGGACAGTTCCGCTCCGCGGGCGGGCGAAACGCGCATGGTCCGCATTACCGGCAATGACGGCGAACGATGCCGGGGGGAGCTTTGCCCGGAGAACGATGAAAACACAGAAGGAGTCAATGAAGAACGATGAAAAACATTTCTGTTATTTCCGGCTTCAGCCGATACAATACCGAACAGTTTCTGCGTCTGAAGGTGCTCTTGGGGCTTTCCATGCCGGTGGATTCCCTGCGCTTCTGTGCGCAGTATTATGCTTCTGCGGGACGCGATCCTTATTCGGATGAATTGCAGATGCTGGATCGCCTTTCCGCAATTCTGGAGGAATCTCCCCTCGGGGTCATTCTTCCGGAGGTGACGGTGAAAGAGAAATCTGCCGGCGCGACCTACCGGGATCTGGCGGAGAAGCACCGTGCGGTCTCTCCGCGCCAGACGAGACCGATGACACTTCCGGAAGCGGCAGGAGTTGCCAATGCATATCTGCAACGATCCGGAAAAGCAGTTCCGGATTGCTTCCTGTCCGTCACGGAATCGGTTTCCGGTACGGACGTTCCGGCGCTGAAAAACTGTGTTCTGACACCGGACGGGAAACAGCGTCTTCGCTTTTTCTCTCCGGAGCCGTCCGCAGAAGCATCGCAGAGATCCCTGCTTGCCCTGCTGATTCCGAAGGACGGACAGAATCCGCTTTCCTTCGGACGGGCGGCGGAGGCGTTTCTCGTTTCCGACCCGGTGGGCACCTATTTGCAGGGCGCAATCACCGTTCCGGCGGAAGGCTTGCTATCCGTGCTTCTGGAGCATGTGGAGAGTGCGTGGATTGATCTTTCCGCGCTCCGGTTGCTGAATCTTCCGGCAAACCTGACAGCGCTCAACAATCATTATGCCGGATGCCGGTTGCTTCGGATTCCGGAGTCGGCGGTCGGAAGACTGCGTGAAGATGCCGCGGCAGCAGGGCTGGAGGTTTCGGTCTTTGCCGCCGTATGTCGCAACGGTTGTTTCACCTTTTCCAGGAGCCGGAAGGAAACATTTTCACTGCAGTCTGATTTTCTCAGCCGGCTGTTTCACTATAAAGAGCAGACTGCGGTTCTGCCGGAGGAAGGAACGGCTCTTCCGGACAACGTTTCCTTCCGTCCGGTGGTTGGCGGTGAGAGCTGTGCTTATCTGATGCAGGACAACGCCGTATCTTCCGATGCCGCGGAATGTGCCGGGAAGCTTTCCTCTGCCGCAGTTGCCGCGCCGACCGGTTCGTTTTTCCGCTCTTCCGTTTCGGCAGCACTCCTTCCGGTGATCTCATTGGCGCTTTGCGGCGTTGCTCCGGAGGATCAGTTGTTGTCGGTTCGGTTCGCTATTCCGAAGCAACTTGCGACTCCGGAAGCCGCAGGTGCGGCACTCTCGATGGTTTTGGGGCTTTACCGGGTGCAGGCGGAATTTTCCGTTTACGCATCCGCCATCCGCTTCTCCGCATCCGGGGATGCAACTCCTTCGGTGTCCGTATTTTCCGTGGCAACGGGAACGGCAATCCCGAACCGGTTGCGCCGCGTCGGCAATACGGTCTATGCGATGGAGGTTCCCGTATTGCGGGACGGATTGCCGGATTTCTCCGCTTTGCGGAAGCTTTTGCGGATTTGTTCCGATGCGTCGCGCAACGGCTCTCTTTTCAGTACGCGGATTCTCTTCGGCGAATCTCTGACGGACGGGCTGCGAAAAATGCAAGGGGAAAACAGATGTGTGCTTTCCGATAATGCAATTGCCGGGGAAGGAGTACTTCCGCTGGCAGTATTGCTGGAAACCAATGTCACACTTCCCTTCCGGGTGGTCGGTACGGTGGCGGATGCTTTGCCTGCGGCGACCGATACGGGGCATTCCTTTTCCCCGATTGTTTCCCGGATCTGGTCGGAGCAGACAGAGGCGGTACTTTTTGCGGCTCCGGAGGACGGAGATGCCGTTGTACTGGCATCCGCCCTGCTGCGGCAAGGAGCCTCGGTACGCCTGTTTCACAGCGGGACGGACGTGCTTCCTTTTTCCCGTGCACTTCTCGGTGCGCATTTGTTGTTCCTCTGCCGCGGCGTAACGCTTCCGAAAACCGTTCCGGAGGTGGACTTTGCGTTAAAAGTGATGCAGAAGGCAGGCGGAAAAGTGATTGCCTTCGGGCAGAACGATGCGCTTCCCGCAGGAACAATTGTCCTATCCGGAGCACTGTCTTCTTGTGATCTCGGCATTTTATGTAAAAAAGAAGCATTCCGTTAAAAAAAATATCAAAAAACTCTTGCATTTTTCGAAAAGATATGCTATAATAGCGATTGTTGTATCAGCAGTTGCATGCCGGACAGAGATTGAAATCGGCAAAGAGCTTGTATAGGAGGTGTCAAAAATGGCAAAGTGTTGTATTTGCAACAAGGGTGTTGTGTTCGGTCAGAACGTTTCCCACTCTCACCGGAAAACCAACAGAACATGGAAACCCAACATTCGCAAAGTAAAATTGGAAGGCGACAAAGCAATCTATGTTTGTTCCCGTTGCCTGCGCACCATGAAAAAGGCTTAATGCCGGGGATGTGCAAATAAAGACAAGGCAGACACCTTTTTGTGTCTGCCCTTTGTTTTACAGGGACAAGCGGGTTCCGATATAGCGGAAGGGAGATATTTTATGCTTGCACTTCTCGGAGCATCCGTTCCGTACTCCATTCAAAGCGCGTTTTTGAAAAAGGGCTTTACAACTGTTTTGCTTCCCCCACATCCGGGACTTCCGGAGCCGGTCTGCACGCATCCGGATATGCTTTTGTTTTTTGCGCCGGACGGAATCCTTTGCACCAAAAGCTATGTTCGCCTGGCGAAGGAGGAGCTGTCCCGCATTTCCGCCCTGACCGGGAAGCAAATTTTTTCGGTTCCGGAGGAATACGGCGCCGCGTATCCGGCGGATATTCTTTTCAATGCCGCTTTGGTCGGAACCGTTCTATACTGCAATGCCGCCCACACGGCGCGGCGGATTGCGGAAAATCCTTGCTACCGGGTGGTTCCGGTACGTCAGGGGTATGCAAAATGCTCGGTGATTCCGGTTGGGAGCAATGCTCTTATGACGGCGGATCCCTCCATTGCCAAGGCGGCGGAAGCGGCAGGTCAGGCGGTTTTGCGCCTTCCTGCCGGCGAGATTCGTTTGCCGGGCTACCCGTTTGGCTTCTGGGGCGGGTGTGCGTCGTTTGCTCCCTACGGAGGAACCGATACCGTTTATTTTGCCGGAAATTACCGTGCGCAGGCGGGAGCAGAACAGATAGATGCTTTTTGTCGGGCGCGCGGGTTTGACTGTATTGCTCTGACAGAGGAGCCGCTGACGGATTATGGGACGCTGTTCCTGCTTCCGACCGTGGCGGGAGTTTCCGGGAGCTGATCGGAATTGCTACATCTACAGGAGGTGGATATTTTATGGAAAAGGAAAAAATTGCGCGAATCAACGAATTGGCGAAAAAGCCGAAGGACACACTGACGGAGGAAGAGCGACAGGAGCAGATGGCTTTGCGTCTGGAGTATCTGGAGGAGTTCCGCGCGGGCTTCGGAAATGTTCTGAAGCATACGGTGGTTCAGTATCCGGACGGAAGCAAAAAGAGTCTGGAAGAGTTGCGGGATGAGACGAAAAAAGCAAAAAAACAGGAAAATCCGGAACAAAAGTAAAGATTTCCGGGTGAAAGTATTTACAAATCCGCAAACTTGTGATAAACTATAGCTATATAAATAGATGAATGGTATTGGTTGCGTTCCCCATCCCCCGTTCCCGGATTCAGTTGAGCACGCATTTCTTACCGGAGAGAGCAGGAAACGAATGATTACCGAAAATACAGTTTATCATACTTTCAGTCCGGAGGAAACGGAAGCCGTCGGAAAGGCGCTTGCAAGGCGGCTTGCGGACAATGCCGGAGTGCTTCCGCCGTTTATCGCTCTTTACGGAGACCTCGGCGTCGGGAAAACCGCTTTTGTCCGCGGTTTCGCCTCCGTGCTGTCTCCGGGTTCATGCGTTCGCTCTCCCACCTTTTCGATCGTGAACGAATACCGTTCCGGCACCTGTCCCGTTTTTCATTTTGATATGTATCGGGTGGACAGTGAGGATGACCTTTTCTCCATTGGTTACGATGACTATCTGACGCGCGGCGGGGTTTGTCTGGCGGAATGGAGCGAAAAAATCCCGGAAGCCATTCCGGAGGAACATATCCGGGTGACCATCCGGAAAGACAATGATGCTCTGCCGGAGAGTCGGGAGATTCGGGTGGAGGTCATTCGTAAGGAGGAGCCCTGATGAAGATTCTTGCTTTGGAAAGCACGGCGCTGACGGCTTCCGCAGCGCTGTGTGAGGAGGAGACTGTTCTTGGAGAGATCACACTGAACCACGGAAACACACACAGCGAAACCCTGTTGCCGATGGTGGAATTCCTGCTCGGTCAGTTCCGGATGAAGGTTCCGGAGATCGGGCTGTTTGCGGTAACGACGGGTCCCGGATCCTTTACGGGCATACGGATCGGGGTTTCCACGATCAAGGGACTTGCCTTCGGAACCGGAATTCCCTGCGTCGGTGTTTCCGCGCCGGAGGCGCTTGCCGACCGGTTGGCACTCTCCCCCGGATTGATTTGTCCGGTGATGAATGCGCGGCGGAATCAGGTCTATACGGCGCTGTTCCGTTCCGACGGGAATGTACCGCAGCGGTTGCTTCCGGATTCCGTGATGTCATTGGAGGCGCTGAACCTGGTGCTTTCGGAGTATCGGGAGCCGGTGCATCTCTGCGGTGACGGCTATGCACTTGCCACGCAGGCATTGTCTGTTCCGCTGGTTCCGGCGCCGGAGAGTGTCCGTGTGCCCTCTGCCGTGTCCGTTGCGCGGGTTGCACGGCGGATGCGGGATGCCGGTGCATGCATTTCCGACCGGGAACTTTCTCCAATCTATCTGCGTGCTCCGCAGGCGGAGCGGGAACGCGCAGAACGTCTGTCCCATACAAAAATTTCTTTTACAGAGAGGAATCCGATATGAATATCCGGAAAATGACCATCGGCTGCGACCATGCCGGTTATGAACTGAAGCTGAAAGTGGCGGAGCATCTGCGCGAACGCGGAATTGAGGTGCTGGATGTCGGCACCGATTCGACGGCAAGTTGTGATTACCCTGCCTTTGCAC
The DNA here is from genome assembly GCA_934481515.1 of uncultured Eubacteriales bacterium. Lineage (GTDB taxonomy): Bacteria > Bacillota > Clostridia > Oscillospirales > CAG-272 > UMGS1865. Next base: position 27,517 of record CAKSPO010000018.1, on the reverse strand, counting down.
ACGCGGTCTGCAAAAATATTCAGGACGGGGTAACGGAGCTGGGAATTTTGATCTGCGGCACCGGCATCGGAATGTCGATGGCGGCGAACAAGCATCGCGGAATCCGTGCCGCCGCCTGCTCCGATACCTTCAGTGCCCGCCTGACGCGGATGCACAATGACGCGAATGTGCTTTGCTTCGGAGAGCGTGTGGTCGGCATGGGTCTGGCATTTGATCTGGTGGATGCATTCATTGATGCCGAATTTGAAGGCGGAAAGCACCAGCGCCGTGTGGATATGATTACCGCGATTGAGGCGGAAGAATCCGGAAACTGAGAAAAAGCACAAAACCGATAAAAGGAGTTTTGCATGAGCACAATTTTTGATATTGCCGAAGCGCTCCGGGAGAAACTGCCGGAAACCGATACGGCGGCGGTCATTCTTGCTGCCGGTAACGCGACCCGTATGGGAAAAATCAATAAGCAGCTCTATCGGATCAATGGAATTCCGGTTCTTGCCTATACGCTCCTTGCCTATGAACGGTGCCCGCTGATCCGTGAGATTGTTGTAGTCAGCCGTCCGTCGGATTTTGAGGAGATTTTTGCAATCCGGAAAAAATACGGCATCCGGAAGATGACACATCTGGTCAGCGGAGGTGCCACGCGGCAGGAGTCTGCCCGCCGGGGTGTGGAAAAGCTGGGAGCTGAGGTCAAATATGTTGCCATTGCGGACGGTGCGCGCTGTCTGACGACACCGGCGCAGATTACAAAGGTTTGTCTGATGGCTTACCGGCACAAAGCCGCCTGTGCGGCACATCTGATTACCGATACGGTAAAGCGCGCGTCAGTCCTCGGAATTGTCCGCGAAACGGTGGATCGGGCGGGACTCTGGCAGGTACAGACTCCGCAGGTCTTTCACACGTCTCTTTATCAGGCGGCGCTCATCAAAGCGGAAAATGACGGTTTTGAAGGAACGGATGATGCCTCTCTGATCGAACATCTTGGATACAAGGTGCGTCTTGTGGAGTGCGGCAGAGCCAACATCAAGCTGACGACTCCTGCCGATCTGCCGCTTGCCAAAGCCATTCTCAATGCCAGGAGAAAAAAATGACTCCTTTTCGTATTGGGCACGGGTATGATGTGCACCGGCTGGTTTCCGGACGGCAGCTGATCCTCGGCGGTGTTAATGTGCCACACGAAACCGGTCTGCTCGGACATTCCGACGCGGACGTTCTGACGCATGCCATCATGGACGCGCTCCTCGGAGCGCTGGCGCTTGGGGACATCGGAAAGCATTTTCCGGACAACGACCCTGCATACGCGGGTGCGGACAGCCTTTTATTGGCGACACGGGTCGCCACTCTGATCCGGGAACACGGATGGGAAATCGGAAACATTGACGCGACCGTGTTGGCGCAGGCACCGAAGCTGGCTCCTTATATCGGGTCGATGCGCCGAAAGCTTTCCGAGGCGCTTGGAATTTCAGAGGACGCGGTCAGCGTCAAAGCCACAACGGAGGAACACCTCGGATTTACCGGTGAAAAGCTCGGAATTGCCGCACATGCGGTTGCTCTTTTGTTTCGTACGGACGCGCCTCTGAATCTATGAAAAGTATCAGCTGTACGGAGCATGTTCCCACTTCCCTTTCTTTTGCAATCTCTTCCGCACAGAGTCTGATACGTGCTTTCTTTCCTATGATATGACAGAAACGGCTTTCTTTTGACAAAAAATTCCGGTTGTCCGTCATTTTTTTGAAAGGTGGATGCTTTCTTATGATCTACATTGCTCCTTCTCTGCTTGCCGCTGATTTTGCAAATCTGGAAAACGAGGTCCGGCGCGTGGCGGATGCCGGTGCAAATTACCTGCATCTGGATATTATGGACGGCGCTTTTGTGCCGAACATCAGTTTTGGCGCTCCGATTGTTGCCGCGCTTCGCCCGCATAGCAAGCTGATTTTTGATGTTCATCTGATGATTAACGATCCGATCCGGTACATTGATGATTTTGTAAAGGCGGGCGCCGATATTATTACGGTGCATCTGGAAAGCTGTCGGGATCCGGAACGGGTACTTTCTGCGATCCGCTCCAGAGAGGTTCGCTGTGCGATGGCAATTTCCCCGGCGACGCCGGTGGAACAGCTGATTCCCTACCTCCCCATGCTGGATATGGCATTGATTATGACGGTGGTTCCCGGCTTTGGCGGTCAGTCCCTGATTCCGGAAACGCTGGAAAAGGTTCGGACGGTACGCCGCTATGCGGAGCGGAGCGGACGAAAGCTTGATATTGAGGTAGACGGTGGTCTCAAGCCGGAAAACGTGGCGCTTGCGACGGAAGCCGGTGCCAATATCATTGTCGCCGGTTCTGCAATCTTCCGTGCAAAGCATCCGCGTGCAGTTATTGCGGAAATGAAGCAGATTGCGGAAGAGCACCCCTATCGCCCCTGAATAACAGATCCGGATTTTTCCGGTGCAGAAGGAGATTCCTTTTGTACCGGATTTTGTTTTGTTTCTTAAAAACGGTTCATACCTCCATCTTTCCGGGTCAAAAGTCCATGTTTTTTCTCCCTTTCCTGTGCTATACTGAAGCTGTTCCGGTCGCCGGCTCTGTGTGAGAGCCGGCAATGCGGATTCCCGTAAAAGCAGGTTGTAAAAAACAGCTACAAATGACACAAGGAGAGCACAGAAATGTCTGAAAACAAAAACATTGCCTGGTTCCGAAATGCAAAGTACGGATTGTTTATTCATTTCGGGATTTATTCGGTTCTGGAAGGAAGCTATCATGGAGAAAGATCGGGAAACTATGCGGAATGGATCTGGTCCAAACTGAAGGTCGCGAATCGTGAGGTGGAACGGATTGCGAAAACCGCGTTTCAGCCGATGTACTTTGATGCAGAGGAATGGGTTCTCTTTGCAAAAGAGTGCGGGATGGAGTACATCATCCTGACCGCAAAGCACCACGAGGGGTTTGCTCTTTATCATTCCAAAGCGGATCCGTACAATGTGGTGGACTTTACACCGTTCGGTCGGGACATTCTTGCCGAGCTTGCCGCCGCCTGCCGGAAATATCAGCTCCGCCTTGGCATCTATTATTCGCAGGATCTGGATTGGCACGAGGAGCACGGCGGCGGGTATACGTGGAATCATATTCCCTGTGAAGGCGTTTCCTTCAGCAATACGTGGGATTTCGGTTGGGATTCCTCCGATAAGAATTACGATATTTGCTTCCGCAAAAAAATTCTGCCGCAGGTCAAAGAGCTGATGACCGGGTACGGCGATATTTCGCTGGTTTGGTTTGATGTTCCTGCGACGATCAATCCGGTACAGAGCCGAGAGCTTTACGATACGGTAAAGGCACTTCAGCCGGATTGTCTGGTTTCCTCCCGCATCGGAAACGGAATGTATGATTTTTATTCCTTTGACGACAATGAAATTCCGAACACCATTTCCGCTACGGTTCTGGAAGAAAACAACCGTGACGGTGCGAACGGTCTCACACCGGCGCATACCGGATTGTTTGAATCTGCCTGCACACTTCAGAACAGTTGGGGCTATTGTGCCTGGGACACCAACTGGAAAAGCCCGGAGACCATTCTCCGGAACAAACAAAAGCTGAATTCCCTTGGTATCAATTATACCATCAATATCGGTCCGGATCATCTGGGACGGTTCCCGGTGCAGGCGCTTGAAACCCTGCGTGCCGTGCGGCAGCTGGAAGGGGCACAGAACTGATTTCCTGGAATTTATCCGAACAAAACGGAAAGGCTTTCCGAACTGTCCGAAAAAGCTCCGTTTCTGTCAAAAAGGCAGAAACGGAGCTTTTTGTGTTTGAAAACGGCAACGAAATCAGCGGCGACGGTCATTGTCCCGGCTCTGGATGCGAACACGGGAAACATGACTGCCGATGAAAATATCCGAGCGGTAGGTCAGCTGCAGGTCGGTGAAGTCGGACAGCGGGTAGCTTGGCGCCCGCTTCTTCTTTTTATAGCTGAGAAAAACGATCAGACAGACGATAAATGCAACAACCAACGCGGAGAAGATTGCCAGAGGAAGTACGGACAAAACATCATTCCAGGTCATCCCAACATACCTCCGAACAAAAGAATCAACAGCGGCAGTGCTACAGCGGCAATCCCGGCAAACAGAATGGCAAGCTTTCCGAAACTGACCGGGAGTTCCCCATAAAGCTTTCCGGTGCATCCGTTCATGGCATAGTAGAACAGTTTTCCTTTCCGGTTCCGGTAGGTCATGAGCCAGACCGGCATGAGCGCATATTCCCAGCTGCTGTTTTCCTCCCGGACATGGCAGCTTCCGGGATCTACCGAGGAGTAACCGTGAATGGTTCCGCGCAGAATTGTGCGCGAATAGTCATGGATGCGCTGACGCACCTCCGGCACCACCTGTTCCTTGGTGATATCACGCTTTTTGGCACCAAAACCCAGCAGGTACGGCATTTCAAACGGTTTGTGCTCTGCCGGAGGAAACGGGAGAATGCCCTCCAGCATCTGTTTGTCCTCAGAAGTGATTGCCGACGTGACAAGGTCCTCAAAATGAATTTTTCCGCGACGGCGCACCAGATAGTTCCGGGTTTCGGTATATTGGTAATCCCCCTGCCGCCAGCTGCGTACCCGGTGTGCGATGGTTTCGTAGGTTCCTTCGGTGTCGGCATCGGTTACCCAGAACGGAAAATAAACGCCGGACATGGTGTTGAGCTGTTCCTTGGAAAAATAATTTTTCGGAACAAACCATTTCTTTTTGATGTAAGAAAGAAAATTCTGCTGTGCCGCTTCCTTATCCAACCGGAACGGAATGATCTTTTGCGGCTTGACCATGCCGCTGACGCGCTCGGAAAGGACGACCGGCGAATGACAATAGTAGCAAAAGGTTGCCGCCGTGGAAGGATCGGTCATGATCTCTGCCCCACAGTTGGGGCAAATGTATTCCCGTACCTCCGCGTTCTCGCCGTCAAACTGCTCTTCGGCTCCGGTGTCGATGCCGTCATAACCGTCGTCCACCGTCTGCTTGGCGTTCTCAGAGGTATCCTCCCCTTCGTTCTGCCCGATCTTATGCGCCTTTACCTCGTCTTCCGTAAAAGATGAGGTGCAAAAGTCACAGACAAATTTTTTTGTTTTCGGGTCATAGGTCAGCGGCGCCCCACAGTTGGGGCATGCATAGGTTACTGTTTGGTTTTCCATAAAGCTCAACCGTTCTTATGTCCGCATTCCCGGCAGAACTTTCCGGTGTTCTTGGTTCCGCAGTCCGGACAGGTCCATTCTCCGGCGACCTCCGGTTTTTTCGTTCCGCACTCGGAGCAGAATTTTCCGGTATTCTCTTTTCCGCACTCCGGGCAGACCCAGCTTCCTGTCGGCACCGGCTTTTTCGCGCCGCATTCGGAACAGAATTTTCCGGTGTTTTCGGCTCCGCAGGTGCAGGTCCAAGTATCCTTCTTTTCTGCCGCTTCCTGTTGTTGCTTCTGTGCCTCCTCATTGCGAGCCATCTGTTCCCGGTTGGAAGCGGAAGCGCTTGCCATGAAGCTGCCGCCTGCGTTCATGCCGACCCCCATTCCCATGAACGCCGCTGCTGCACCGTTCGGGTTCTGACCGGCGGACTCCATGCCTCTGGCAATGGCGCCCTGTACGTAGCCTTCGCGTACCGCCGCGTCGCCGAGCATGGCTCCCTTATTGCGCATATCGATCAGCTTGCGGGATTCCTCGTCGTAGGAGACGCTGGCAAGACCGACGGAAAGAACCTCAAATCCACGCAGGGAGTTCCATTTTTCGTCCAGTTCGGTGGACATATATTCGGAAAGCTCCCGTGCTTTGGAAGTGACATAGGAAATACGGATTCCGTCGGCGGACATCCGGTTGATCGCCGCCTGCAGTCCTTCCAGAAATTCGTCGAGGTACTGCGCGTTGATCTCGTCGATTTCCACGTAGTCGCTGTTTTTCGGAATGACTTCACTGTAGAACTTGATCGGGTTGGTAATCTTGACCGAATAGGTTCCGTGTGCGCGCAGGAACAGCTCCGAGTTGTAGAAGGAATCGAAATAATTGACGGGACTGCGGGTACCGAAACGGATTCCCTTGATTTCCTGGAGGTTGACAAAATACACCTTCTGTGAATAGGATGGAACACCGCCGAATTTGATCCGGTCAAAAGCATCCTTCAGAGCTCCGCCGAATTCTCCGCAGAAGAGAGACGGTGCCGAGGACTGGTCTACCTTATAGTAGCCTTCTTCTGCGGTAAAGTCGATGACTTTTCCGCCTTCCACCAGCATCATAAACTGGTTTGGATAGACATGGATTACAGATCCGTTGGAAATGACATCCGGGTTTCCGCGTTTGTTGCTGTTCCGTTTTCCGGTACGCACCGGTACGCCCTTGGTGAAAACCGTGCGGTCACTCATGTTTCCCGCCTCAATGACCTCCAGCCACTGATCGGCAAGGGTTCCTCCGATGGCATTCATGGTTGCTCTGATGATTCCCATTGTATATATCTCCTTTGCTTTGTTTCTCTGTGAATTGGTTTCTCTCAGCGCTTTTTCAGATAAAGCGCCATATTGATTTCGTGTCCGATGGCATCTGCCATTTTTGCAAGACCGGCATCGGTCGGGTGGCACCCTTCTACGGTGCACAACTCTGCATCGGGACCGCGGAACAGGCTTTCCCCGTCAACGTAATAAACATTCTTATCTCCGCTTTCCCGCGCGTAGCGGAAGGTGGCTGTGACGACATCCCGCCGCCGTTCCTGATCCTCCGATCCCGGTAGAAAATCCGGTTTGCTGACCATGATGTAAGGAATATCCGGATGCTTTTCGCGGATGGCGCGATAGAGATTGCAGTGGGTTGCCTCCAGATGACGGAAATCCGGGGCGTTATGGTCGTAGTCCGAAACGAACACCGACATCGGAAGCGTTGCAAGGTAGGAAACAATGGCGCTCTCCCCTTTTCCGCATCCGGAAAAACCGAAGTTCTGAAAGTCGATTCCCGTGCGCCGTGCGATGATTGCCTGATAGGCGTTTCCGGGATGGCTGGAGCAGGCGCCCTGCGTGATGGAGCTGCCGTAATAGACGATCGGCGGCATTGCGCGGTAAGGCATTCCGTGACCGACGGAAGCATCCTTGGACAAGCCGATCCACAGGTTTTTGACTCCGCTGTAGGTCGGGAAATGAATGGTGAAGCAGCGCTTCTTTTTGCTCCACAGATTGATTTTTTGCGTATAGCCGTCCGTCATACCGACCGGTGGACGAAAGGTTCCGCGAAAGCGGCTGGTCTGCATTTCCGGATCGTCGTCGTACAGATCAAAGCCGGCGCTTCCGGTCAATGCCATGTGGTCCATGCGGCAGATGTACGGCATTTCCGAGCGGATGACGACCACATCCGAATCCGTGGAAAAACGGACTCTTCCGCCGGCGGTACTCTTTGCCAGATGGGCGACACCCGGGCTGGTTGCTTCCGCCACATCGTCCGGGAGCCGCTTGAATTCCGGTTCCGTCCGGTAATTGTACAGTCCGTACACGTCAAACGGATCCTGCCGGATATCGTAAAAAGCAATGTTTTCTTCCGTGAAGGCACTTTCCACCTTCATATTACGGTCGATTTCTTCAATTTTGTCTGGTTTCATATTCTGGTTTCTCCGGATAAAATTTTTTTGTAATCGGCGAGATTCTTTTTCAGAAGCTCCGGTGTATCCAGCCCGTATGGGCATTTGGTTTTGCAGTGCCCGCAACCGAGACATTTTTCAATCCGGAACATCATTTCCTGTGCCCGCGGCTCCAGCCATTGTGCGGACGGGCTGCGGCGGATGAGCTGGGACATTCGGGCACAGTCATTGATGCGGATTCCCGCAGGGCACGGCATACAGTAGCCGCATCCGCGGCAAAAATCCCCTGAAAGTGCTTTTTTGTCGGCTTCGATCTGTTGTGCGATTTCCGCGCTCATTTGCACCGGATGCTCGTTGTAGGACAGGAATTCATCCAGCTCCGATTCCCGCTGAATTCCCCAGATGGGAAGAACGTTATCAAACTCAGCCATCCATGCGTATGCGGCATCGGAATGGGTCAAAAGTCCGCCGGAAAGCCCCTTCATGGCGATGAATCCGACATTGTGTTCGCTGCAAAGCCGTACCAGTGCAAGGTCTTCTTCACTTGCCAGATAGGAAAACGGAAATTGCAGAGTTTCGTAAAGTCCGGAACAGACTGCCTCCCGCGCGACCGAAAGACGGTGATTGGTGATACCGATATGGCGGATCATGCCCTTTGCTTTTGCGGTCAGCATTGCCTCATACAGTCCGCTGCCGTCTCCCGGCTTTGGACAGACAGCGGGATTGTGAAACTGATAAATGTCGATGTAATCGGTTTTGAGCATTTGCAGACTCTGCTCCAGATCCTGCCAAAAACCGTTCGGATCCGCTGCTCCTGTTTTGGTGGCGATGCAGATCCGGTTTCTTACATCGGAAAGCGCCAATCCGATTTTCCGTTCGCTGTCGGTGTAGGCGTGTGCCGTGTCAAAAAAAGTGAATCCGCCGCGGTATGCCTTTTGCAAAAGGTGTACCGCATCGGTATCGCTGATCCTCTGAATGGGGAGCGCGCCGAATGCGTTTTTCGGGGAAACGATTCCGGTTTTTCCGAGTGTGACGGTTATCATCTTTTCTCTGCCCTCCGGTGTAATTTTTCAACTATTATTATATACGATTCTTTGTCGGATTGCAAGAGTTTTTTTTAATCTGTGTGCGGAAGGAGTGCCTTTTCCGGCGTTTGCTTTTCAAAATGCCGCCCCGTTTTCACGGGGCGGCACAAAGTTCAATAGAAGGTTGCAACTTCCTGTGCGGGCGGGACGGCAAACTCGGTATTTGTAACATAGAGAACCGGTCCGACGCCGCGGTACAGGCGGTGCTTCTCGATTTTGATCTTTCCGGTCAGGATCGCCCAATCCTTGGTTTTGAGGGTGGATTTTTCCGGAAAAATACAGACCAGCGGATTGTAGGCAATATCTGCCGCGCAACAGGTCATCACATGTCTTCCGGCAAGTGCGGCGGCGGTGCCGAGGCTGGTATCTCTTGCGATCAGTCCCTTGAAGCGGACGGTCTTTCCGTCGTATTTTTCCATCTCCTCCGAAAGGTCGCGGTAGAAAAGCGCGTAGTCGGCATCCTCAATGTTGACGGTGGGCGCGTTCAGGTCGAACGGCAGCGGATCTTCGATGTCATCGTATTCGACGTGTCCGTCCGGATAATCATAAGTAATTGCCGCGCGGCGGGTGATGCCGCGGATGACCTTATGCACCTCTTCCTTATTGATGTTCTCCGGCGTGCGATTGAGCACGATCATTTCGCAGTTGAGAAGCTTGTCCACGGTGAGTTGCCGCATATTGGCGTTGTAATTCAGAAATGTATTGGCATCCGCAAACATCATCTCCTGATAAATCCCCCAGTTGTCCGGCAGATTTTCGTAGAGGGTGTTCATCTGCCACATGCCGTTGTATTCAATGATAACGCGATCCAGCTTGTGCTTCCTGCCGATTTCCGTCAGATGCTCCTGCGTCAGCTCCGCTTCGCTTTCGATGGTTTCCAGATAGACGTTCTGACCGTAGAAGCGGGAAAGATCCAATTCTTCAAGCCCCTCTTCGCATTGCAGAATCAGCGTTTTTTCACCGGAATTGAATTTCTGATCCTCCATGGATTCCTGAATGATGTGGGTTTTTCCCCCCTCCAGAAATCCGGTGAACAGATAGACGGGTAATTTTGCTGCCATGACTGCTCCTTACTTCAGCTCGACGCCGAACAGCGTTCCGAGATGCTCGGTTTGCAAAGCGGAACCGATGACGCAGAGTCTGCCGGTGATGCCTGCGGAGCCGTGACGGACATCCGGTTCGCCGGGAACGTAATCGAAGTGAATCCAGTTGCCGTTCTTTCCGGCGACAATTCCCTTGGCGCGCAGAACGGTTCCATAAGTCTCGCTGTCGGAAAGTTTGGTCAGCGCTTTGCGCAGCTCCTCCTCGTCAAATGCCTTGGTGGTTTCCGCTCCGCAGCTGATAAACACGTCGTCTGCATGGTGGTGATGGTGATGATGGTGGTGTTCGTGCTCCTCCTCGTCCTCATCGTGGTGATGATGGTGTCCGTGCTCTTCGCCATCGCCATCGTGATGGTGGTGGCAGGCACAGTCAGGATCGTCACACTCGTCCTCGTCATCATGGTGATGATGGTGATGCTCGTCCTCGTCGTCATGGTGATGATGGTGATGCTCGTCCTCGTCGTCATGGTGATGATGGTGGCAGGCGCAATCGGGATCGTCGCACTCATCGTCATCGTCTTCTTCGGTTTCTGCCGCAAGACGGGAAAGTTCCTCTTCAATGGTATCGCGGCGCTCCATGGCGGCAAGCAACTGTTTCCCATCCAGCTGATCCCACGGCGTGGTTACAATGACTGCGGTCGGGTTCTTCTCCCGCAGAAGCGCGACGGCTTCCGCAATTTTTTCCGCGGTTGCGTTCTGAGTATGCGACAGAACGATGCAACCGGCGTTGCCGATCTGGTCGTTGAAGAACTCACCGAAGTTCTTCATATACATTTTGCACTTTCCGACGTCTGCGACGGTGGTAAAGCCGTTGAGCAGGACGCTGTCATCGGTTACATTCTGTACGGCGCGGATGACATCGGAGAGTTTTCCGACGCCGGACGGCTCAATCAGAATCCGATCCGGTTTGTACTCGGTCAGAACCTTTTTGAGCGCTCTGCCGAAGTCGCCGACAAGAGAACAGCAGATGCAGCCGCTGTTCATTTCGGTAACCTGAATGCCGGCGTCCTGCATAAATCCGCCGTCGATGCCGATTTCGCCGAACTCGTTCTCAATCAGAACGACCTTTTCCCCGGCGTAGGCTTCCTTCAGCAGTTTTTTGATCAGTGTGGTTTTGCCGGCTCCGAGGAAACCTGAAAAAATATCAATTCTTGTCATGGAAATCATCCCTTTTTTATTATTTTCGATCGTTTTTACGGTCGGATCATTTTTTACTTGCATTCAGAACAGCTTTTCCGGATAAGCGCCGGCATCGTGGAGCTTTTGCAATGCATTCATCACCAGCTCCCGATCCTCCTGATAAGTGATTCCGAACCACTTGTCGGGGGATGCCTCTGCGCGGACGGTAAAGCTCCCTTCCTCCAGAAAATCGCCGACCATAACAGGTAGCAGGCATTCCGCTTTGATCTCCTCCGGGGAAATGCTCCGGAGAAAATACTCAAAGTAGGTTTGCATTCGCGGGAGAGAATCCCGGTGGAAGCCCCAGAGGTTCATGGAAACGGCGCTGTCGCCGGAGAGTGTTCCGGCATCGCTGAGAATCTCACGGTTCTCTCCGTAATGAATATTCTTGGTTTCGTCGATACTTTGCAGGAGCCCGTCCTTGATCCGGCAGACACCGCGGGTGACACCGCCGTTTTCACTCATGGTATTTTTGAGAATATACGGAACCATTGCCGCGTCGCCGGGCTGCTTCAATCCGGTAAGCAGCTCTTTCATTTGGTAGAACGCCTGCTTTCCGTAGTAATCGTCTGCGTTGACGGTGGCAAAATTGCCGCGGATCACGTCCTTGGCACAGAGAACGGCGTGCGTGGTTCCGAAAGGCTTGACCCTGTTTTCCGGGCGGTGATACCATGCCGGAAGCGTTGTGTCATCCTGTACGGCATAGTCAACGCGGATTTTGCCTTCCAGCCGTTTTCCGATGTCGGAGCGGATCAGCTCTACCATGTCCTTTTTGAGAATGAAGACCACCTGTGTAAAGCCCGCCTGCAAGGCGTCATATACGGAATATTCCATCAGAATCTCGCCGTGCGGTCCCACATGAGAGATTTGCTTGTTCCCTCCGAAACGGCTTCCGAGTCCTGCGGCAAGGATTACGAGCGTTGTATCATTCATCTGTGTCCAAGCCCTCCTTTATTGATATCAGTATTTCTTTCTAACATCTTATTATAGCACATTTTTTTGATTTGTCAAGCACCGAGTGGCTTTTTCCGGGAAACGGGATGCCCTTTCCGGAAAATATAAAAAGCGGAAGAAAGCTCTTCCGCTCACGTCCGCATCAATATGCTTCTTCCTCATCATCGGAGGAAGTTCCTTCTTCCGTAAAATCTTCCTTGGAAGCGCCGCACATAGGGCAAATCCATTCTTCCGGCAGATCTTCAAAATCCGTATTTTCCTCGATTCCGTTTTCCGGATCTCCTTCCCGCGGATTATACTCGTAACCGCACAGTTCGCAGACATGAACCTTCATAGAACGAAACTCCTTTTTCTCTGGTATAAATTGTTCCTTATTTCAAAACGGTTATATGATATAACAGAATGTCTGGTTTGTCAATACCAAAATCTGCTTTTTTTCGAATCTTTTTCGATTTTTTTATTCTTCCGGGTACACCGGAAAATATTTTGTCCGTGACTTTCATAGAATGTATCACGAATCCGGAAAGGAAGTCCGAAAAATGGAAAAACACGCAAAGCAAATTTTCTGGAACGCGCTTTTGCTGACCGGTGCCGGTTTGCTGGTGCGCACGGTCGGAGTCTGGTTTCAGGTTCTTATCTCCAACCGTGCCGGGGCGGAAGCCATGGGGCTGTTTTCTCTGATGGCGGGGGTTTATGGATTTTCTCTGACACTTGCCACTTCGGGCATTCACCTCGGAGTCACGCGCGTGGTAGTGGATTCCATTGGTCATGATATGCCGGAGAAGGTTTGTCCTGCCATGCGCCGGGCGGTTCTTTACGCGCTTTTTTTCGGTATCTTCTCCTCTGCGCTTCTGTTCCTGTTTGCGGAGCCGATCGGGCTGCATTGGATCCGGGATGCGCGGGCGGTTCCTTCCCTGCGTCTTTTGGGAATTACACTTCCTTTTATCTCGCTTTCCTCCGCATTCGGCGGGTATTTTACGGCGGTTCGCCGCGCCTATAAAAATGCCTGTGTGCAGGTTTTGGAACAGGGGATCAAAATCGGAGCAACAATGCTGCTTCTTGCAGCCCTTGCGCCGGCGGATGTCAAAAGCGTTTGCTGTGCTTTGGTTTTGGGAGGAACCGTTGCAGAATGCGGTTCTTTTTTGGTGGATTTGTTTCTGTATCTTGCGGACCGCCGGCGGAATTATCCGTCGGATACCGGAGACGGACGTGCGGAGGGGCGGAAGCTTTTGCGGATCACTGTTCCGATTGCGCTGACCACCTACCTTCGTTCCGGGCTTTTGACCGTGGAGCACCTGCTGATTCCGGAAGGACTCCGGAACAGCGGCGCCTCTCACAAGGCGGCACTGATTGCTTACGGCAGCATTCACAGCATGGCAATGCCGGTGATTCTTTACCCTGCGGCACTGATCGCTTCTTTTTCCGGTCTTTTGGTGCCGGAGCTGGCGGAATCCGCCGCGCAGAACCGTCAGAAGCGGATCCGCTACATGATCTCACGGGTATGGGGCTTATCCATGATGTTTTCCATCGGGGTGTCCGGAATTCTGATCTGTTTTTCCGGAGAGATCGGAGAGGCGTTGTATCCCGGAACCGATGTCGGCTTTTATATCCGGATTCTGGCACCGCTGATTCCGGTCATGTACGTGGATACCGCGACGGACGCGATGCTCAAGGGGCTTGGGGAGCAGCTTTATTCCATGAATATCAACATTGCCGACGCACTGATTTCGGTTTTATTGGTCTTGATTCTGACCCCTCGGTACGGTATTTGGGGGTATCTTGTGACGGTTTATTTTTCCGAATTTTTCAATACGGTATGCAGTATTACGCGGCTGTTGATAATTTCAAAGCCATCGGTACGGCTTTTGAAATGGGTCTATAAGCCGCTCCTTTCCGTGGTCGGGGCGACGGTGGTTCTCCATCTTTTCCTTCGTCGGTTTCCCTGCCGGGTTCCGTCGCTGGCGCTTTCCGCCTGTCTGCACTGTCTTGCGGCGTTGGGGCTGTATCTGCTCTTTCTGTTTCTCACCGGGTGTATTGAAAAAGAGGACATTCGATGGGTGAAAACCTTTTTTCGAAAGGAAACAGATGAAGCGAAGCAATAAAACAAAGAGGAAGTCCGGCAGATGCTTTTGTATCTGCCGGGCTTCCATGTACTCAGAATTCATTTTGAATTTCCGCAAGACGGCGGAAGGCTTCCTCGGTGTTCAGATGATCGGTGGCGTAGGCGCGCCGCAACAGCTCCGCCGGAACGTAGTCGTCGTATTTTTCAAACACGGGAGCTTCCGTGACGGAAACCAGATCCTCCGCTCTGATTCCTTCCCGGATGCTTTGGCTGATTTCCTCCATAAGCGCCTTTCCGTCCCCGCCCGACATTCGGAAAGAGATGTAATAGCACCCTTCGTAAGAGAGATTGCTGACATCGAGCTTTTTCCCTGTCTCCCGGAGAATCCGGCGGACGGTGCGGAAGGAGCGTGTTCCGAGCCACGGGAAGAGGCACCACGAATACCCGCCGAGGTGAATCAGGGAATGTTCGGTCATGCCGGTATTCCGTGCGACATGGCGTGCGACTTCCAGCCGATGGACGGCATTTGGTTTGAGATACGGGTATACGGTATCTTCCAGAAGAACCTGCCGCATCCGCTCCAGAATCCGGGTGTGTACCTCGCCGTAGTCTCCCGGCCACGAAACCTCCATTTTGCCGTCCACCCCTTTGACATAGATCAGCCGGTGTGCAATGTCCAGCTCCTCTACCTCCCAGACCCGTCCGGCAAGAGCAAAGCGGTCTCCGACCGGCGGCGGTGTGGTGATGGTTCCGATCTCATCCGAGCCGCACCGTACGGTATAATCCTCGCTGTCCTTGAATACGGCATAGAATTTGAACGAACGCAGCAAACGCTCCCCTGCAAGTCCCACGAGAAGCGTTTTTTCTTCGGTCAGCTCCAGAAAATCATTCTGTAGCATGGAAAACAGCAACGTCCGGTAGTCCTCCTTCGGCACCTCCGCAAACGGCGGCAAGGCGAGCACACGCTCCGCAAGCTGTCGGGCGGTCAGCTCTCCCGATGCCGCAAGAACGCTCAGGGTCTGGTGGAACAAAAGGCTGAACGGAAGCTTACGGACCGTCGGCGGTTCGATAAAGCGCTCCTCAATATACAGCTGAACGATGGCGATTGCTTTGAGAAGCTCCCACGGAATCAGTTGCGGTAAAGGGGTATTCGGAAGCGGATCCTCCTCCCGGAATACCATCATCATTTCCGGCGGCTGACCGCGACGCCCGGAGCGTCCGAGACGTTGCAGAAAGCTTGTAACGGAGTTAGGCGACTGGTTTTGCAGAATGCGTTCCAGCTTGCCGATGTCGATACCTAGCTCCATGGTGACGGTGGCACATGTAACCGCCATGGTGTCCTCATCCTTCATTTTGCTCTCGGCTTCCTCCCGGATGGCGGCGGAAAGATTGCCGTGATGAATCAGAAAAACATCCGGCTCTCCGCGCCGTTTGGCGATCTGCCGGAAGGTGGCGCAAAGGTATTCGGTCTCTTCCCTCGAATTGGAAAAAACAAGGGATTTGCGGTCATGCACGCAGTCATACATGAAAGAATAACCGGGATCATAGGAAGGATCGGCGGATGCGGTCTGTTCCTTTTTATCCTTTGACTGGTCGCTGTCGGAGTTCTGAATATAAAAATGCTCCATTCCGAGCTTCCAGCGCAGGCGTTCCTGCGGAAAGAGGGGGACATCGGTTTCCCTTCCGCTTCCGGCACTGAGCCATTCCGCCGCTTTCTGCGGCTCTCCGATGGTGGCGGAAAGTCCGATGCGGCGCGGATGGTAGCCGATGGCTCGTCCGAGGCGCGAAAGCTGGCAGAGAATCTGATTGCCACGGTCGGAGCCGGTCAGGGTGTGAACCTCGTCCAGAATCACAAAACGCAGATCTCCGAACAGGCGGATCAGGTCGTTGTTCCGGTGCAGAAGCATGGATTCCATGGATTCCGGAGTCATTTGCAGAATGCCTGCCGGATGCTCCAAAAGCTTCTTTTTGTGGGACTGTGCCACGTCTCCGTGCCAATGGGTGACGGGAAGCCCGCTTTGCTCCAAAAGCTCCTCCATGCGTTCAAACTGGTCATTGATGAGGCTTTTCAGCGGTGCGATATACAGCACGCCGATGGTGGAGGACGGCTTTTCGTACAGTTCGGTCAACACCGGAAAAAAAGCCGCTTCCGTTTTTCCGCTGGCGGTGGAGGTGGTCAGGAGCAGGTTGTGGTCGCTTTCAAAAACGGCTCTTGCCGCAGAGAGCTGCACATCCCTCAGCTTTTCCCATCCGTGTGCGTAAATGAATTCCCGGATAAAATCCGGGAAACGGTCGAATACGGTGCTCATTTCGGTGCTCTGCTCCTTTCCTGCCCTGTATTTTTTTGGAGGCTTCAGAAATCAATTTCGTCGATGGATACGGTACGATTCTCCTGCGGATTCTGCGGGGCATCCGGCTCCTGCTGTTCTGTCCGGAGTGTGACCGCCGTACCGATCAGCGTTTCAAAAGAGGTCTCCGGGTTCTGCATCAGAATGTTGAGCACGGTCATATAATCCCGAAGCATTTCCCGCGGGGTGATCATGCTGTCGGCACCGGCGCGCTCCAGACAGACGCGGAGGAATTCCGCCATCTGTTCGTCCGTGATCTTTGGTGCCGCGCTGTAATACTGCCCGTACAGCTTTGTGATCCGACGGATCAGGGCGAACAACTCCTCATCGGAAAGCCGCCGCAGACGGATGACAGGCCCGATCAGATTCTTATATCCGTCCGGCAAAAAGCGGCTGTCGCAGAGCCGGCTGCGCAATGCCTCATAGCTGAACAGTCCGCGCCGTGTATCCTCCAGAAACTGCGGAGTGCCGCCGAGAATCAGAGCAAGTCCCGGTGCGCGTCCCTGAAGCGTGTCGTTGAACATGGAGAGAATTTTTTCATAATTGTTCTCCCGGCTGATGCGGTGCGGAATTTTATAAAGATTGACGCATTCATCGATGAATACCACCAGTCCGCGGTAGCCCATGGTGTGTGCCAGTGCCGCCCAAAGCTTGAGAAAATCGTACCAGTTTTCGTCGTCGATGATGACGGAAACCGGGAATCCGAGCTCGTTCCGCGCCTGTGTTTTGGTGGTGTATTCGCCGCGCAGCCAACGCAGGCAGGCGCTTCTTCCTTCGTCGTTTCCTGCCTGATAAAAGCGGTAATATGCGGTCACGATCCGGGAAAAATCAAAGCCGCCCACCAGAAATTCCATCTCACGGAGGGCATCCGTGACGCTTTTGAGAAGCTCTGCGGAAAACATCTCGCTTTCCGGCAGGAGTCCGTTTGCAATCAGCCGGTTTTGCAGTTCCCCGATCCAGCGGGCAATGATTTTCGGCAATGCTCCGCCGTCCGGCGAGGATTTGGACGCCAGATTTTTCATCAGTTCACGGTAGGTCGCAACACCGCTCCCGCCGCTTCCGTACAGGCGGCGTTCCGGAGACAGATCCGCGTCTGCGGTCAGAAAATCGCGCTCCAGCGCATACCCGCGGATGAGCTGCATCAGAAAGCTTTTTCCGCTTCCGTAGCGCCCGATGAGAAAGCGCATGGAGCCGCCGCCCTCATTGACCGTTTCCAGATCGCCGAGCATTGCCGCGATCTCCTCTTTTCTGCCGATCGCGATATACGGCGCTCCCGCACGCGGCACGACTCCGGCGGAGACGGATGCCAGAAGTGAGGTCAGAATCCGGCGCGGTACCTGGGGGGTGGAATTTGATTCGTTTTTTTCCATGATTTTGTCTGTCCTTTCCTATTGCAGAAGCGATTGAAAAAGATCGGAATAGTCCTCGACGGCTTCATAGCCGTTTTCCCCTTCTTCCAGCAGAATATCTCCGTAAAGCCCGGTGGCAAGCTCATTGATCCGGTCTGCCACGGCATCCGGTACCGACCCAAGCAGCTCTGCCGCGCGGCGCTGTTCTCCGGTGCTCCGGTTTGCAACTGCGCGCAAAAACGGCAGGTATTTGGAAAAAGCGGAAGAGGTCAGCGGATCGGACGGAGCTTCCGGTGCTTTTGCCGGAAGCTCCGCAGTTGTTTCCTGCACGGCTGTTTCTCGGAGAGGCGCAGAAGTTTCCGTGCCGGAGACCGGAGCGGTATCCGGCCGCTCTCCGACCGCGGTACCGTCAAAAGCAGGGGCGGTTTCTTTTTCCGTTCCTTCAAAAGCTTCGACCAGCCGGCGGGTGGTCTCCCAGGACTCGGTTTCAATCTGTGCGGCATTTTGAAGAGAAAATGCCTTGCGCGGAAGGTCGTACAGCGCGGCGTAGGCGGTGTCGTCCTCCGGATCCATCTTTCTCGGTCGGAGTTCCTTTTGTGGGAGCGGGAGGTTCTGTCGCAGCCACAGATCCAGTTCCAGCCGGACACCGGTCGGAAGATGCCGTACGGCAAGACGGGAACGGACGCCGAGGAATGCGCGGATGGCGTTCTCGGCATATTTGAGAATATCCGTAATCAGCGCCCTCCATTCTGTCGGACAGAAATAAGACCGGTAATCCGCCTCAATGCGGTATCGATTGACATCAAGCGTCAGAATCCCCTCATAACTCCGGCGGAGAATGTGCCGCGCGGTGCCGATGCTTCCGAGATCAAACGGTGTCCCGTCCGAAAGGGTTCCTGTGCGTATTGTGCGCAAAGCTCCGGGCAGAATCCGATCGAAGAGCGGAAGATTTTCCGGCGTGCAGAACCGGCTTTTGCGGTAATCATAGGAGGAACAGAAAAAAAGCAACGCACGAATCTCTCCGTCCTCCCCATCGAAGGGAACATAAAATTCCCGGAAGGTGCAGTTTTTGATGGCGGCACGCAGGCAGGACAGTTCCATCTGCGGTGCGGGCAGGCGGTGAATCAGACTGTAATCGCAAATCCATTCCGGCAGATAATGATCCAACTGCTCAAAGGTATCCCGGTAATGCGTCCACAGGGTACAGAGTATGCTCTGCCCTTCTGTCGGCGGAATCTGTTCCGGAAAATTGAGCACTTCGGAAATGAAGAGAATAAGGTAGCTGTAATCTGTTGGAAGGAAGATTCCCCGCCGGAATTCGTGCCGCCACCAGAGATACCATTCCAACTGTGCGCGGTTCATCTGGGAATACTGCGGAACATAGGAAAAAAAGGTGGTACGCTCACAAGGCGCGCCTTCCGCCGCAAAAAGACGTTTGGCGTCCCGGACAAAAGAAGCATGCCCGATGGGAAAGGAACGATATCCCGACAGGCGGACGGACTGCACCAACGAGTGCTGCGGCGTATAGGTCACGGCAGGCACCTTTTCCTGCTCTCGGTTTCTGCCCGGCAAAAGTTCCGCTTCCGAGGGTGACGTGCGGCTTTCCGACTTCGGCGAAAAGGTTCGTATTTCCGGTTGCTTCGGTTCATTCGACGAAGCAGGCGGTTCCAGAACAATTTCTGCCGTATCTGTATTGCGGGAGGAGGCGGGCAGTTTTTTTCGCACGGGGGTCAGGTTGTCCATGCTCCAGAAGCGGTTCAGCTCTTCTTCCCTTTTTTTCTGTTCTTCCGGGGTCACTCAGTCCCGCCTCCTCTCTTCTGTATTTTTTTGTCGGATTCAGTCCTCTTTTTCGTATACGGGAATTCCGTCCGTTTCCACCTCAAACCAGCCGCTCTCCTGCGGCTCTCCCGTAAAGTAATTGTGCCACTTTCCGGCAGGCAGATAGACGCGTCTGCCGCTCTTCCCGGCAAGAATCGGGGCGACGACCAGGCGGTCGCAGAACAGGTATTCATCGTCAATGGTGTAGGTTTCCGGATCGGAGGTCCAGTCGCTGACCAGTGCCCGGATCGGTGCACGCCCGGTCTTTTCATATGCTTCAAACGCTTTTTTCAGCATCGGACGAAGCCCTTCCCGTACCTTGACCAGTGCACGCAATTCGTCCTCGCAATCAAACTTGAGCCACGGCATGATCTCGTAGTTCCAACCGTTGATGAGGCACTGGGAGGAGAATACCACGGTCTGCATCCGGCGGAGAAATTCTTCCTTGGTATTGGTTCGGCGCACTTCCGGGGACCAGAGCAGTCCGGAAAATCCGGAGGTTACAATCCCGCGGACAAAATCGGTATGATCATAAAGATCGCTGTAAAGAACAAACGGATACGGCGCATTCAACGCTCCCGCATTGCGGACTTCCGAATAGGTTTCCTTACCGTCCATTGCCTCCATCATGGTCTGCATATACAGGGTTCCGAAGAGACTGTGGTACTGCTCTCCGTCCATGCCGGACGGAAATTCGGTACTGTCCGGAAACGACCAGCCGCCGGTATAGTCGCTGGAATCGCATTCGTCCAGCTTATAACCGTCCACAAGGTCGAAGGCGACCTCCGTCTTATGGTGCCGGACGAAAAGCTTTCTTGCTTCCGGAAGCGAAAAATCCGGAACAAGCCCGTTCCACACGGTATAATTTCCGCTATACGGCTTGATTTCTTCATGAATGGGAGATTCCGGATGGAGGAATGCATGCTCCCAGAGATTGACGTGATACCCCTGTCCGTAAAGTGTTTGGAGCATGGCGGCAGGATCCGGAAACCTTTCGCGGTTCCACACATGGGAGCAGGAATAGCTCCGGGTCTGCCATCCCGGCTCAATGCCGATGATGGAGCATGGAATGTCCTTTTCCAGAAAATAATTTCCGGCTGCAAGCACTTCCTCCTGCGTGTATTTTCCGTAGCAACGGAAGAAAAAACCGAAGCCCCAGTCCGGGACGCGGCATCCGCCGCCTGCCAGAAGGTTGTACCGGCTGACGATCTCGGTGATGGTCTTGCCTTCAAACAGATACAGGTCGATTCCGGATGCCGCCGGAATCTGGATGACGATGAGCGACTGCGTATCCGTATCCCGGACAGCATAGAGTGCGTCTGTGGTGGTCTGTACTTCGTATGCGGATTCTTTTACGGCGTCGCTTCCCTTTTCGGTTCTGCCGAAATCGATTTCCACGTACCGTGCGGTGTCAAGATAAATTCCGTACCCGGCGGTGCTGACAAAGAACGGGACGGGTGCATGGGAATCTCCTGTGGGGGCGATCGGGTCGGCGTTGACCTTCAGGCGGGCGTGTCTGCCTTTCCAGTCCAGCTGTTTGAGCTGGAGTCCCAGTCCGTAGAAATGCTCGTCCGGAGAAACCGGAATTTCCAGCACACATCCGCGGGCATTCCGGCGAAAGCGGATTTTTGACGTATCATAAGAGACCGGGGTTTCCTCAGCGTGAAAGGTTTTGCAGAAACGGCTCGGTACAATGGCTTCAGGGGTACCGAAGGTGATTCTTTTCATGGCGGTTCTCCTTGTATGAAATATACGGTTTTGGATCAAAGCTCACCCCATGTGCTGATCGGCTTTCCTTCGTAAAGCTTTTGCGCAGCGGTCATGTCCTCTGTAAAGAGAGTGCACGCCATCGACAGACGGATTTTTTCTTTTCCGCTGACGCGGACGGAGAGACGGGTCAGTGCGCTTCCCTCCATCGGTTCCGCCGCAAACCGTGCCTGTCCGACGCCGCCGAGACGGCAAAGCAGAATCTTTCCGTTCTGCTCCAGCTTTGCACTCTTTCCGCCGCAGAGAATATTGACCTTAGCGGCGGTATAGGCGTTCCAGACAACATCGGTCGGCTTTTTCAGAACCAGCTCGTCCTGCACGACAGCGACGGTGCGGTTTGCAGTCAGCATGGCTCCGCGTTTTGCACGGACAAGATTTTCGTTTGTTGAGGTCATGTCAACCACGGCGTATACATGATCCGCACGGCTCCGCATTTCGGTCAGAGGCGCGGTGGCTTCCGGACGCTGATCCGGTGCGGGAGACGGCGGAGGATTTACGGCAAAAGTATTCTGCCCCTCGGCGCGGCGGCGCAGAATCAGCGGAAGTTCTTCCCTGCCTCCGGTGTCGAGGAAGAAGCGCTCCCCGCCCATTTCCAGAAGGAATGCGCCGGCATCAAGGTCGCCGTTCCATTCGTGGTTGCATCCGCCGTGCAGTCCGAGAAACGCCGCGTCTCTTTCCCAGCCGGAGCGCATGGCGGCGATGCCTGCTTTGCGGTAGACGGCATCCAGCGGAAGCTGCGGTGCTTCGGTCAAAAGCATGGGCGTGTAGAACAGAAGATCAAAGGGACGTACCCGGCGGATACCGGACGACAGCTGTCTGCGGTGAAGCCATGCAGGCACCGGGTCGCCGGAAATCCGTGCTTCTGCGGCAAGAACCGAGGTGTCAACCAGCGTTTCGGCACAGTTGTGGTAGTTCCAGATGCCGTTTTCCGTTCCTGCCCGGAACGGGAAATAAGCGCTGGCAGCAAAACCGGGCATGGAAGCCAATCCGTAGTCGGTTCCGCATGCTTTTTCCAGCATTGCAATCATCAGAACCAGAGAACGATAGCTCTTTTCCCATGCTTCGATTCCTTCGGCGTAGCCGCCGTCCGGCGCGTAGGAAGCAAAGCATGGCTCGGTATTGCGCAGAATACGGTCAAGAAGGCGCTGAGAGGTTTCCGGGTAGATATCCGCAAGCGCCAGAGCCGCGGAAAGCATTCCGGCGTTGACGACGGCTCCCGCGGTGCCGCCGGGAATCCACATCCGGCGTTTTCCGTCATAGAATTCCAATCCGGGACGCATTGCATTGCGGAGAAGCGCACGTTCAATTACGGCTTTGCGGCTCTCGCTCCAGACGTGGTGGCACCAGTCATAACAGAGTGCGACCGCAAGGGTTGTGTTGCCGAGTGCCGACGGAATGACGGAGCACCAGTCCCGCACCTCCGCAAGCGCTTCGCATTCCGCAGCGGCTCGTTCGGAGTAGGTTTTGTCTCCGGTCATCCTATAAAGTGTGGAAAATGCGAGAATCCTGTCCGCCGCTTCTGCCAGCATTCCGGAAAGCACCGGCGGCTCCTCCCCGGACGCCGCGGCGGGAACGGGGGCGGTTTTGAAAGCATCGCCTCCCTTTCCGTAGTGCTGCTTCAGGGATTTGAGATAGGCTCCGAGCATCTCGTTTTCCCTGGCATCCCGGCGGAGCTGCATCAGCTCCTCGTAAGAAAACAGCAGTCTGCCGCGTCCGGGATTCGGGAACCGGCGATGCAGGTCTCCGAGCATCCGCGCACCGTCCGGGCGCAGGAAGGTCATGTCCGCAATCAGCTGCCAGACCGTTGCCTCATCCTTGCCGCGGCTGAAAATGCCGCGCCGGTTGGAAAGAACAATCAACCCCATCGGATCGGTATACATCTGCCGCCAGTGGAAAAAGCTTCGGACAAAATCTGCCGGGAAGAACAGGTTTCCTGCTCTTTCCGCAGGGAAAAAGCCAAGAGCCATCGGTTCTCCGTCTACCAGCATTTGGTCAGATTTTCGGTCAAAGCGATATTTTCGGCGGCGGTAGGTAAAGGAGAGCGTCATGGCACGGTTGTCCACCACGGCGGAATGAGCGATTCCGGCGGCTACGGAGCCGAGCGGAAGCCAAAGTGTACCGTTCTCGTCCGCAAACGGTTTTGCATCCGCACCGTCCGGCGAATTGGCAATCCGCTTCCGGTCGATGATTGAGAAATTTCCCGTGGTCGAGAACAGCGCCGCCCCCTTCAATTCCGGCATGGAAGCATACAGCGGCGCCGCAAAGGACTCCCTTACATAAAAGCTGTCGATGTAGAGCGTTGTGCGCGGACTGTTCTCCTGACTTCCGGCACGGCAGTCCAGTGTGATGCTCCTGATCCGGTTCCATCCGGCTGGCTGGCGCACGCCGTGTAAAAACGGAAGCTCCAGCCGGTAATCGTTCCAGCCGTCTTTGGTAATCCGGAGAAGTGCCTCATAGCCGTTCTTTCCGTCCCCGTCCGCGCTGTTGTCGAACATCAGGCGGAAACTTCCGCCGGCACCGCCGACGGAAAATACGGAGAAGGTCAGGTAGCGGACACCGGAAAGATCGGATTCTCCCATCGGAATACAGATACGGGAGGCTTTTCCGAAGTTCCATGCTCCGGTCATGTGCGCACTCTTTTTATGCGCCAGATCCGGCGTCATTCCGCTCCCTTCGATCAGATCGTACTGATTCATGTCGACAAGGCACTGCGGAGAATCCGGCTCGAATATTTCCAACATGCTTCTCAGATTTTTTTTCATTGTTTTTTCCCCTTTTTGCAAGCTAAAATCCCGTTTGCGGGCAAAAATTCACTGTTTTACAGTATACCATAAAAAAGCCGGAAAGTCAATTCCGGCTTTTATAACTTTTTATAAAATTTGTGGTTTTTTATGGACCGTTCCTTATTTATTTTCCGAACAGTGCGTAAAGATAAGACTCCAGCATCCGGTATTCCTTGAGGTATCCGTTGGCACCGAGATGAATGGCATCCGTGATGGCGGAGGCTTCCCCGCTGCTCCGGACCCGGTCGCTCCAGAAGTTGATGGAGACGAAATTCGGAACCAAATATATTCCCTCTGCCTCCCTGCCGGCAAACGCGTTTTTCAGATATGTATAATACCGGAACTGCTTTTCCCGGATCGCCCGCAGCTCCGCTTCCGTTTTCTGCACAGCGGAGGCATCCAGCCGTGTCAGCGGCGACAGGTACTCGGTCATAACCAGAATCTGTATGGTCCTTCCTTTTTCCGATCCGTATTTGCGGATGGAATCTACCATTTTCCCGATATTCCCGACCGATTTTTCGGAAAACCCGTCATTGGCTCCGAGGTTGATGACGACAAAGTCCGGAATCTGATCCGGGAAATTGGTTTGCATGTAATAGGAAAAGTCAAACGTCGCGGTTGCGGGATTGTAAAACGCGTTGGTTCTTCCGCAGTAGGTTTCGTTTTTGAAATAGTGATCGGTGCTCCATGCGGCGCGTCCCTCGTGCGGCGTATGGTCGCCGTAGCTGTTGACAATGGTACCGATGAGATTGAGAGAAGGCAGATCGTTTTTCAGTCCGTCCGGGATGGAGCCGTCGGAAATCCGGCTGTCTCCGATGAGAATGCCGGTTTTGTTCAGCGTTTTGTCAGGGACGACCACACGAACGGAGCAGACATGCTCTGCAATGGTGTGCAGTGTTCCCGCGTCCTCATATTTGATCCGCAGAGTCAGGCGGGCATTTCCGGCGGCAGTGGGTTTTACACCGAAGGAAACATCGTCCCGTGTGCATTCCGCAAGCCCGTCGTAGGTAAAATCCACCGTCATATGCTCGCTGAGGTAAGGAACCATCTCCTCAACGGAGAACCATGTACGTGCGTCCTGGGTCAGGATGATGTTCTCCGGCAGGTGAACTTCGGGAATTTCTCCGGTATAAACATATCCGTCGTCCGTGGAAGGAGCGCGTCCGGCGTTGATGACAACGCCGTTGGTGAGCGTTACCAGCAGCTCTCCTTTTTCATTGAAGCGGACATCGCGGATGCCCACGCCGTCGGTTCCGTTTTTGCCGTTGACCCCGTCAGCACCGTCGGCTCCGTCCCGTCCGGCTTCTCCCTGTGCACCCTTCTGTGCCAGAGAGGCAAGCCATTCCTGTTCCGTTCCTGTAAAGCCGGCTTCGACCGCCAGCTCATAGGCGCTTTTTCCGTCCTTACCGTTGAGCCCCTCCAGAATCCAGATTCCGCCCCGTACCGTATCGACGGCAAGCAGACCTGCAATGATCACAAGCATAGCAAAAAAACAGATCCAAAATCCTTTTTTCATATCATTTCCTCACTTTACCGTGTGCAAAAAGCGGAAAAATGCCGTCCTGCCTTCCGGTGTGCATTTGTATACGCCGGCATCCTCCAGAACGCCTTCAAAGGTCTTTCCGACCTCCCGCTGCAGAATTGCTTCCGCACTTTCGGGGGTTCCGCCGCGGATCTCTGCCGCAAAACCGGCCGCCCATTCCGCGTGCTTGGCAATCCGCTCGTCCCCGGCGGGGTTCTTTCCCTGCATCAGAGCATCGGAGAGAAGCGCCATTTCCTCCTTGAGCCGTGCCGGAAGTACCGCAAGCCCCATCACCTCAATCAGACCGATGTTTTCCTTCTTGATATGATGCTTCTCCGCATGCGGATGGAACAGTCCCAGAGGGTGCTCCGCCGTGGTGCGGTTGTTGCGCAGCACCAGATCCGTTTCATACCGGTCACCGCGCCGACGGGAGATCGGTGTGACGGTATTGTGCGGCGTTCCGTCGGTTTCGGCAAGAATGTCTGCATCCGGATCGGAATATGTGCGCCATTTGCGGAGAATCCGGTCGGAAAGCTCGATCAACTCCTCCGGATTTTCGGAATTCAGCCGGATGACGGACATGGGCCAGTGCAGAATTCCTGCCCGCACATTCTCGAATCCGGGAAAACGGAATTCCGCCTCCGTTTCTGCGCGCTCCATTGCAAAGGTATAATGCCCGCCCTGCATGTGGTCGTGGGTCAGAATGGATCCGCCGACAATGGGGAGGTCGGCATTGGAGCCGAGCATATAATGCGGAAACTGCGTGATGAATTCCATCTGGCGAATAAACGTGTGCCGGTCAATTTTCATCGGAGTATGGCATCCGGAGAGCACAATGCAATGCTCATTATAATACACATAGGGTGAATATTGCAGGTACCAGCACTCCCCGTCCAGAGTCAGCGGAATCAGGCGGTGCGACTGCCGCGCCGCCTGCGTCAGACTTCCTGCAAAGCCCTCGTTCTCCCGGCAGATGGCGCATTTGGGATATCCGGTCTGTGTTTGGCTTTTTGCCGCCGCAATGGCGCGCGGGTCTTTTTCCGGTTTGGAAAGATTGATGGTAATGTCAAGGTTTCCGTATTTTCCGGAATAGACCCATTTGACATCCCGTTTGATCCGTTCCGTGCGGATGTAATCGGAGTCGCAGGAGAGACGGTAATAGTATTCCGTCGCGGCTTTCGGAGACTGCTCATAACGTTCCCGGAAGGTACGGATGACCTCACTCGGCCGCGGGGTCAGAATTCCCATCAGACGGGTATCAAACAGATCCCTGCCGGTGATTCCGCAGTCTTCAATGATGCCGCGTTCGATGGCATCGTCGCAAAGGCCGTCAAGAATCCCGGTCAGCGACGCAACGGGGTTCGGTTTCCGATCCGGAAGGTAGGCGGAAAGCCCCATGACATCGCACAGGACATTACAGAAAAAAACACGGTCGGACGGCTGCGCCAGCTCCTTCCGGATTGCGTATTCCACAAGGTCTCCGATTCGATTGCAGACGTTTTCTTTCATTAACTCAGTTCCCCATTTCCCGATGATCTTTTTCAACAGTATAGCATAATTTTTCTCTTTTGTAAAGGACGTGCATTCAACTAAAATGTTATTTTTTTGCGAACGCCGGGAGATGCGTCCGGTGCTTGTGTTTTTGTTTGCTTGTGTTTCTCTTCTTCTCAAAATTGTGCAGAATGTATATTTTGCGGATATAAAACACCGTTTCAATCGTCATAATGACGTTTTCAAAAACTGTTGACAAACGGACATGTCTGTGCTATAATATATGGGTGCCTGAAAATGACCCATTAGCTCAGATGGCAGAGCACATGACTTTTAATCATGGTGTCCGGAGTTCGACTCTCCGATGGGTCACCAAACAAAACAAATCCGAACTATTTCGCAGATCGAAATCGGTTCGGATTTGTTTTTTCATTTTAAACATTGATCAAGCCAGCGGGGAGGAACCATCCGGTTCCTCCCCGCT
>CAKSPO010000017.1 GCA_934481515.1 uncultured Eubacteriales bacterium | reverse complement strand
TTCCGGAACTGGTGGAACGGATTGCTTCCTCCGGTTGCCGCGCGTTCTGCGTGGAAAGCCGACCGCACCCCGATTTCTGCGGGGATGGCTGGTGGCGCGACATGGATCTTCTGCTTGGCGAAGCTAGGAAAAGAAATATGAAGGTCTGGATTCTGGACGACGACCATTTCCCGACCGGACACGCAAACGGCGGCATCGCGAAGCGCCATCCGGAAGCGGCGCAATGGACGCTGACAGAGGATCATATTGATGTGGCGGGTCCCCGCCGGGACGCGGCGATTCTGACCACACCGGACACGACAGAGGACATTCTGCTCGGCGCTTTCGCATACCCCAGAAATCCGGACGACGCAGAGACCTGCCGCGATGAACCGATGGACCTCTCCGACCGGATCCATGACAATCTGCTCTATTGGGACATCCCGGCGGGCGTGTGGCGGATTTTCTTTTACCGTCGCTCGCGGCGCGGCGGAAAGCCGGAATACATCGACATGCTGAATCCCGCATCGGTGGACGTCCTGCTGGAGGAGGTCTACGAAAAGCACTGGGAACATTATGCACCGGAGTTCGGAAAAACCATTGCGGGCTTTTTCTCGGATGAACCGGGTTTCGGAAACAATTTTTACCGCAATCACCGCGTCGATCGCGGCTCGTATGAAAAATCGGTCGGCAGACCGGGACTGGCGCTCCCATGGAACGAAACCGTCCGGGAACGCATGCGGGAGGCGCTCGGATTCGACCCGCTTCCGCACCTCCACCTGCTTTGGTACGATGAGAACGAACCGGGAGATCACCGCGCGGCACTGCGCTACGCTTACATGGATACCGTTTCCGCGATGTACCGGGACTGCTTTTCCCTGCGTGTCGGGAACTGGTGCCGGGCGCACGGCGTGGAATACATCGGGCACGTCATTGAGGACTGCGGAACGCATGCCCGCCTTTGCTACGGCTCCGGACACTATTTCCGGGCGCTTGCCGGTCAGGATATGGCGGGAATGGACATCGTTCTGCATCAGGTTCTGCCTGGAATGTCCGGCCTTTCGCACACGGCATCCGTCAGCGACGGAGCCGTCCGCGGTCCGTTCTTCCATTATATGCTCGGAAAAATGTGCGCATCCCTTGCCCATCTGGAGCCGCACATGCAAAACCGGGCGCTCTGCGAGATTTTCGGCGCCTACGGTTGGGGTGAGGATCTCCCCCTGATGAAGTGGCTCATCGACTTTTTGCTGGTACGCGGCATCAACCGCTTTGTCCCGCACGCCTTCTCGCCGGATTATCCGGACGGAGACTGCCCGCCGCACTTCGGCGCCAACGGTCATGATCCCTCTTTCCCCGGTTTCTGTGCACTGATGCGCTATGTAAACCGCAGCACCCATCTGACCGAAGGCATGACCCATATTGCCAACGTCGCCCTGCTTTACCACGCGGAGGAGGAATGGGCAAGCAAGCCGGACAGCATCCTGCCGGACGAGACCGTCGCGGCGGAGCTGTATGACCACCACATTGATTATGACATTGTTCCGGCAGACTTTCTCTCCCGTGCAACCGTTTCCGGCGGAAAACTGCACCTTGCGGCGGAAAACTTTGACTGCCTGATCGTTCCGCGCGCCGACCACATTCCCACTCCGGTGCTTTCCGTCCTCGAAGCACTTTCTGTCAAGGGACTTCCGATCCTCTTTGCGGATGTCGCCCCGGAAAATGCGCCCGCATGGGGAACCGCCATGCCGTTGCGGGAACTGGTTTCTCACCTCCGCAACCACAAAATGACCGATGTCAGCGTGCCGGACGGATATGAAAAATTACGAATCTATCACGCAAAGAGCGGCAAGCGGGAGGTGTTCCTCCTCTTCAACGAGGATACCGCCAAAACCGTCGATACCACCCTGATCCTCCCCGCTCGCGGAAACTACATCCGCGCGGATTTCCTGAACGAAAGTTACTTCTCCGACACAACCCCGGACGGTGCCGTGTCGGTGCACCTGTTGCCGGGAGAATCAATCCGGCTCCTCTTCGGAGAAGTGCCTGTATTCCCGAAAGAACCGCGTCCCGACCGTCAAAAGATGCTTTACCCGACCTTCGCACTGGAGCTGGCGGACGCAAAAGATCCTTGGAATTTTGCCTCGGCAGGCGAATTGCAGGAATTGAAAAACATCACCGGTCCCGACGGATTTCCCCGCTTTTCCGGGAAAATGCGCTATACCTTCCGCTTCCGGGCAGAAGTAAACCGGACAACGGAGCTGGATCTCGGGCGGGTCGGTCAGATTGCAGAGCTGACCCTCAACGGAACCGACCTCGGCATCCGCATCTGCCCTCCGTATCGTTTTGACATCACAGATGCCCTGCAAAACGGAGAAAATACCGCGGTCGTCACGGTCTCCAATACGCTCGTCTGGCAGGAGCGCGACCGCCTGTCCCGCTTCCTTCCCCTCTCTCCCTCCGGGCTTCTCGGAGACATCTCCCTCCGCTTTGCAGACACAACCGCGGAAAAAGATAAAAACCAATGACCTTCCCAAAATCATAGCTGCGGAAATGGCGAGGATGTCAATGGAAATCAGGCACAAGAACCGCAATCTTACAAAGAAGCTACCCCATGAAAGGGTAGCTTCTTTGTAACAATCAAAGGAAACCCAAACGGAAAGCGCACTTACAGCCGCTCCATATCATCTCCGCAAAGCAGATGCAGGGGTTTCTCATCCTCTTCGCTTGCCGGGAATCGTCCCGCCGACTCCGGAAAACGGTTGTCCGCACGGTCGTCGTTCACCTTGGAACCCTCGCCAAGAAGAATCCGACCGGTTTCCTTCCTCCGCAGCAACAAAATGACCGATGTCAGCGTGCCGGACGGACACAAAAAGCATTTCCTCAGCTTCGAGTGTATTGCCGTCGGGTTTCACAACCATTATTCTGATTTAAAAGGCAATCAACGCTATCGCGGCAATACCGAAAAGCAAGCTTATCCATTGCCTCATGTTTAATTTTTCTTTGCAGATCAAAAACGCCGCCACGCCCGTAGCCAGCGTAACCGCCCCGTTGAACACGGGGTAAAATATCATGCCCGGTAACGCGCCCGCAAGTGACAAATTCACGCGGTTTAATGCGGCGGCTACCGCGCCCGAAGCCACCGAAAGCCACGCTTCTTTCACGCTCACGCCGACTGCGGCGATTTGCCGCGCCGCTTTCGCCATATTTTTTTGCCTTTCCGCTTCCCCCGCCGCCGTTTCGCTTGCAACCGTACCCGCCGTTTCGTTTTTTTCTGTCACAGGCGCAACCGCCTTTGCGGGGTTAAACACAATTGCAAGCACGCAGGAAATCGTGGCACAGAGAGCAAACGTCACGATCAGAAAGCCGTCCGCTTCGGCGCGTTGTGCGGAATTTTGCTGTACCTTCTGCAAAACGCCCACCGCACCCGAAAGAAGCGAAGCCGCTAAAATCAATGTCAGCCACAGCTTATCGAACCGTCCTTTTTTCGGCAGCAAATATAAATACATCGCCCCGATCAGCACGATCAGCCCCGCAATCTGCGTGATTTTCACCGCTTCGCGCAAAGCAACCACGCCATACACTACCGGCACGATAAATCCGCAACTATACAAAAACGTGTTCAGCGAAACGCTTCCCCGCCCCTGCGCGGCAATATAAAAAATCTGCGCGCCGAGCGTGCATAGCGCGAACGGTACGGCAAGCAAAAATGTGGCAAGCGAAAGCTTCAACTGTCCGTTTTCGAACAGCCCGCCCCCGCACGCGGCAATTGCAGCAAGGGCAAGCGCAGCCACCGCGAAAGATACCGCGTTCACAAACCAAAACCCGCGCCGATTCGGTTTCGAAGCGGAAACACCGCGAAAAATCAACGATTTCGAACAGGACAGCGCAATCGCCGTCGGCAAAGCGATATAAGCTTTCATCATTCCTTATCAAGATACAGCGCGCACAACGTTTCTGCGATTTGCGGCGTATTCTGCCACACGCAAGGTGCGTCGTAAAGGAAATGCCTTGCCAGCTCGCCCGAAGAACACCACGTGGTGAGAAGCACGCCTGCGATGTTTTCATACCCGCTCTGCGCCGCTGCCCGCACGAACGCCTTTGCGTTTTCAAGGTTTTTCCAGGGCGAAATCAGCGTTTGAAATCCCGCGTTTTTAAAAATTTCAAGCGACGGATACTTACCTTCGTAATTTTCATAATGCCAGTCGCACAAAATTATGTCTTTCGGCACAAGCGCAAGCGCGCCTTCCGTGCCATTTTCCGAAGCTTCGTAAAGGTTGCGGTACGTTTCGTCCGAATTTAAAAACCGATCCGACCACATTAAAGTTTTCGCGCCGCGCGCTGCGATAAAATTGTGAATCGACGTAATCCAATCCGCGAACAACCGCGCGTTTCCTACTTTTGCGCAACGCGGACACGTACCCAACGAAAACGCCTCGTCGCAGCCGATATGTATCGCGCGCGCCTCGAATACGTCGAGAAGCTCACCGATCAGATCAAACAGCACGTCTTTCACACGCGGATGCGTGGGACAGATACTGCGGCTGTAAAGCACGCGTTCGTTGTTTTCCTCTTCGTCAAATTCGGGATACGCAGCCAGAAGCCCGTCCTTGATCGTGGGGCGATCGTCGGGCGCACCGTGCAGAATCCCGTCGTCCGGCACGTTCGGAAGCCCCGACTGATGCCCGAATAAGTTCATTTTCGGAATCAATTCGATTTTTGCGTTTCGGCACGCCGATAAAATACGCTTTACGTCCTGTTCCGAAAGCGCGTACCGCCCCGTACATTCGGGATGCGACTTAAATTGATACCTGTACCGCGTTTGCAGTACAAGCAGATTGATTTTTCCAGCGAGAATTTTTTCGATAAATTCGCACACGTTTTCTACGTCTTCTGGCAAAGGTGCAGTCAGCACAAGTCCCCGCATTTTCCACGGCATCGAAACAGACATTTTCGTCCCCTCCGTTTTCGTCGTTTTTACAAATTCATTATACGATAATTTCTGCGCACCGTCAATGCACCTGTGTGATTATTTATGGATTTTTGTGACTTTATCGTTTTTTGTTGCTTTTTTTATCAATGTGATTTATAATAAATATGGCACCAGAACGGCGGGAAAACAGTTAAACACAAAGGAAATGGCCATGTATTATTGTGAACATTTATTTTACGGAAGAAATTTCGAACGCACGGCGGGCATATATTGTTGCGGCAAGCGAATAAACGCACCCGCGCATACTTTCCCGCCCGCGGCGCGCGCATATTTCTGGATTTTGTATTTGCAGAAAGGTTCGGGAAGCTACACGATAAACGGCAAAACGTTCCGCATCAACGAAAATCAGGTGTTCGTTGCATTCCCCTATTGCAAAATTTCGTATTCTGCCGACGTCGGCTCGATATGGGATCTTCGGTGGGTTTCTTTTTCCAACGAAGCCGTGGAAAATTTTCTTTTTTCGCTCGGCATCACGGAAAATTCACCCGTGCTTACGATTTCGCGCCCCGAACAAGCGGAAACCGTTCTCGAAAAGTTGTTTCAGTCGCTTTCGCCGAGCTACCGCGATTTTCCAGAAAACGAATGCAAAGCCATCGGCTTAGCTTATAAATTTCTGCAGCTTTTAGCCGAAAGCCGCACCCACGCACCCGTATCGCCTGCTTCGCCCGTTTTTCCCGTATTGCCCGTCCCGCCTGTACTGCCCGTAAGAAAAATCGAAAACCGCGCAGTGCTTGACGCGATTTTTTACATTTCGCAGAACTTTGATCGAACGATCGGCGTAGCCGACGTAGCCGCCGCGGCAGGACTTGAAAGAAGTTATTTTTCAAGGCTTTTCAAAAAAGAAACAGGAATCGCTTGCGAAAAATGGCTGAACGATTTCCGAATGGAAAAAGCAGCGAAACTGTTAAAATCGGGGCGATTGAGCGTAGCGGAAACGGCGCGCTCGGCAGGGTTTTCCGATCAGTTTTATTTTTCTCGGTCATTTAAAAAACATTTCGGCGTTCCGCCCGCTTCATTCAAGAAACAGTTTAACGCCGAATAAACTTTTTTACTTAATAAAACTTAACTTTAAATCAATAATTTACAATTCTCGATTTCTTTTAACTTTAAAAAAATGGCATATCCTTCTCTTCAAGTCACATTTTTTAAACAATAAATATTGTTTTTACAAACTCTGCGCTCGGAATGTTATAATCTCACATCGATAATACTCATAAAATTGGCAGATTCAATCAGGCATAAAGCTATTCCAAACCGTTCCTCTCTTTCAGGAAACGCGTCAGACAAAGTTCTATAATGCTTCAAATCTGCCGCAACTCTGCATTTCATCCATTCGGCAAACCATGCAAATACATTTACTTATATCCCGCACCAGATGTTCCTGAGGCACAAGGTCTTCTATGCACAACATCTGCAGCTACGTTTGCTTGCTTTTGCCCTTTTTCCTGTACACGAAAAACACCTGCATTTACGGTTTCTATTGATACCATATCAGCTGGTGTTTCGTCAATACGACTCCCTTTGGTCTACAGTCTGACCGGGAAGGTGCGGTTCTCGCACCTTCCCGGTTTTTGATATTTTCCTGCCCGGCTCCGCATTCTTCTCTGCCGTGGATCCGGCAGACTTCCGCGTCAAATCCGGAAGCTTTCCCCGACCTTGCTCAGTACTTTGCCACAATGTGTGAAAGCTGTGGCAGGCACTGCTCGATTTCTGCAACCAGTCGGAACTGTGTCCTGGCGCGGTCAAGGTTATGGTTTTTCCGGTGAATCCGAAAATAGACATCTCCGTTGAGATAATCCGCCAAGAACCGGCTTCCGCATTCCAATGTCATCAGAAGCACCGACATCGGAAGAAGCTCCCGCTCCCGCAGAGTCAGAGTCTTCCCGACCTCTCCGAGAAACGCCGCGGTAAAAATCTCAAACTTTTCGGGATCGAAATGAACCTTGTCAAGATCCTGTTCATCCTCTGCTGCCGTGGAGGCACCGAAGCGGAGCGCATCTCCGAAGTCGTACAGAAGAGAGCCGGGCATCACGGTGTCCAGATCGATCACACAGATGCCTTTGAGCGTCGTTTTATCCAGGAGAACGTTGTTCAGCTTGGTATCGTTGTGAGTGACACGCAGCGGCACAGAGCCGTCCGCAATGGCATCGGTAATCATGGACGCATATTTCTCATGCGAAAGGACGAATTCAATTTCCTTTTGCACGGTATCGGCGCGGTGCGCGCGATCTGCCGCAAGCGCTTCCCGGAACTGCCGGTAGCGGTCGGGCGTATCATGAAAATGCGGGATTGTCTCGTGCAGACGTTCAACCGGAAAGTCCGAAAGCAGGTTCTGAAACTCGCCGAATGTCCTCGCAGATTCGGCAAAGGCTTCCGGTGAATCGACCTCCTCCGGCGTCACCGTATCTTCCACATATTCATAGACACGGTAGCAGTCCCCCTCCGGTGTCCGGTAAAAGAGCTTCCCGTCAACGGTACGGACGACCTGTAGTGTCCGGCGTTCCGGATTCTGCCCTGCATTCCGGAGCTTTTCGCGCAGAAAGGAGGTTACTGCCTCAATGTTTTCCATGACCTCTTCCGGATGGCGGAACACCTCTGTATTGATTTTCTGTAGGGTCAGGCGCGGGCGGCTGTTCACCAGATAGGTACGGTTGATATGACCGTTTCCGAACGGAACTGCGTCGGCATGTACACCGAACTGCTTCAGAATTTCTGTCGGCTCACTCATGATATGTAGTCCTTTCTTGAGCGAAAAATTATCTTGAAATTTTGAAAAAAATCTATAAAATAGGGGAAACCTATTGATTTTCTTTTTTCCCTATGTTATGATAATTATAATATATCCAAAAGCAAATAGATATATGGAAACGGACATAATTTCTTTGAATACAGTGCATATCATTGCGGATCAGGCAAACAGCCAACTGGCGGATTGCGGAATTGCACGCTGTCCGGACATTATCGCTTTTCACCGATCCATCGAACAAAAATTTGAAAAATACTACGAATTCGGCGGAGAAAGACATCCGTTTTATGAACTTGTCTATGTGGAGGATGGCTCTGTCGGCATCACTGCCGGAGAAGAGGTCTATACGCTCGGTTCCGGTCAGGTGCTGCTGCACCCGCCTGGGGAATTTCACCGCATCTGGTCTGCGTTTGAGAGTGCTCCGCGGGTACGGAACCTGTCTTTTTTTGCCGCCGCGACACCGCACTTTGCCTCCCGCATATTACAGCCCTCCGAGGAAGAACGTGCGGAGCTGAGCGACATTTGTAGCTGCATTGCCACCGGGCTTTCCGATAATGACCGCACGGTTCTGAACGAGCAGCGCATCCGGCTGGAGCTGTGGCTTCTGAAAATGACGCGCTCGGACGGAGAGGCGGTCATCCATCCTTCCCTGCCCTCTGCGCTCCGGTATGCGGAAATTGTCAATGTCCTGCATATGCATCTGCGGGAACCGCTCAGTGCGGAGGAAATTGCTTCCCTTTGCAACATCAGCCTCTCGGCACTGAAAAAAATTTTTACCCGGTACGCCGGAATGGGCGTATCCCGCTATTTTACCGAAATGAAAATCCGTTATGCGGCAGAACGCCTGCAAACCGGAATGCGTGTCGGAGAAGTCGCCGCGGAATTGGGGTTCTATGATCAGAATTATTTCAGCACCGTATTCCGTCGGGTAATGGGTTCCCCTCCCGGCACCTTCCGGGCAAACGAGCGAAAAAACGAAAAAGCAGTCATCAGAAAGGAAAAAAGCGCAATGAAGTTCATCACTGTTCCGACATATGAAAAAATGAGCCGTCAGGCGGCAAATATCATCTCTGCTCAGGTCATCATGAAGCCGCAGAGTGTTCTGGGGCTTGCAACCGGCTCTTCTCCGGTCGGCATCTACCGGCAGCTGACCGACTGGTACAACAAGGGGGACATTGATTTCGGCGGTGTTACCACGGTCAATCTGGACGAGTATGTCGGATTGAAAGAAACCGATCCGCAGAGCTACCGTTATTTTATGCAGAAAAACTTTTTTGAACATATCAACATCCATCCGGAAAACACCTTTGTTCCGAACGGTTGTGCGGAGGATCTGAAGCGGGAATGTGCAGACTACGACACTCGCATCGAACAACTTGGCGGCATTGACCTGCAACTGCTCGGCATCGGGCTGGACGGTCACATCGGCTTCAATGAGCCATCCAACGTATTTGAAAAGAACACCCACGTTGTGGCGCTCCATGAATCCACCATCCGAGCCAATGCACGCTTCTTTGAAAGCGAGGCGCAGGTTCCCCGGCAGGCAATTACCATGGGGTTGATTTCCATTATGCAGGCAAAGAAAATTTTGCTGATTGCCAATGGGAAAGCAAAAAAAGACATTGTGCACCGAGCCTTTTATGGTCCGATCACACCGGAAATTCCCGCTTCCATTCTTCAGTTGCACCCCGACATTACCGTCGTATACAGCGAAGAATGACGCTGTTTTGCAAGAAAACAGTTAAAAATTCGCATCCCGTCTCCCGCGCAGCATTTTTGCTGTCCGCGGGAGATTGTTTTTATAACAACGGGCACCGACGGTGTAAATTTCCGCCGGAATGGTTGCCCGGATTTCTTAGAAGCGGGCAGGTTGACCCTGCCCCTACGATGGGGAAGGCTTTTTCGCCCTGCAGAAGCCGGATGCGGAACGTGTAGTTGGAATTTTTCGCCCAGCGGGAACCGGAACGGAATGACAAATGGGATTTGTTCTTCCGGCGGAGACCGGAAGATTGTGCAAAGGTTGTTTTTGCTTTCTCTGCAAGCTGAAAGGAGCCTCACCGCGAAACGCGGAGAGGCTCCTTTTGATTCAGTCATACAGTTTTGCCCAGCGCCGCTTTTTGA
Organism: uncultured Eubacteriales bacterium; assembly: GCA_934481515.1. GTDB lineage: Bacteria > Bacillota > Clostridia > Oscillospirales > CAG-272 > UMGS1865. The sequence continues at coordinate 32,648 of CAKSPO010000017.1, read as the reverse complement.
CCAATTGGTATACAGCAATCGCAACCAGTGCGGCAACGATGATCCCGCACCCGATATAAATTCCGTTGCCGATGCTGCTTTCCACCTTCAGCTCCTCCCACAGGGAGTTGAGAAGGGTCAGGCGCTCCGGAGAAAGGTTCAGGTATGCCTGCGACGGAACCGAGGATGCCATCTCACCGTAAAGGATCTCCATGGCATCTTCGTGAACCTCCGCCATGGTTTCCTGGTACTCCTCGCTTTCAATGACATTCGTCAGCGGGGAGGCATAGTAGGTATACAATGCGTTGGCAACTGCCGGCTCTTCGGAACACATGAAATTGATGTACTCCATAGCAAGATCGTAGTTCTGCGCGTTGTGCGGAATGCACATTGCATCCACATAGACGTTGGTTCCTTCCTTCGGATAGAAGAATGCCAGTTCATCGTTGTCCTCATACATGGACAGGTAATCCCCGGCGTAATAAGCGGAAACCGCCGCAGAACCGCTTTTCATCTTGTTGAAAATCTCGTCCATGACATACCCCTGGACGATTTCCTTCTGCTTTTTCAGAAGCTCCAGCGCTTCCCTCCACTGCTCCTCCGTTGCTTCATTGACATCGTATCCCAGATAGTACAGGGCTGTTCCGAAGGCATCGCGGCTGTTGTTGAACTGCAGAATATCGCCCTTGTAGTCCTCGTCCCACATCAATCCCCAGCTACCGATCTCCTCGTCGTCCTCCGCCACGATGGAGGCATTGTAAATGACGCCGATCATTCCATAGAAATACGGAACCGAGTAAACCTCTTCCCTTCCGCACTCATAGTAAACATGATCCTTCCGGAAGGCTTCCTCCACATACTGATAGTTCGGCATTTTTTGCAGAAGCTCTTCCTCGCTGTTCGCCAGCGGACGAAGCAGACCCTCGGAGACCATCCGTTCGATCATATAGTCCGACGGAATGATGACATCGTATGTGGCAGAACCGCTGCTGATTTTGGCATACATATCCTCATTGCTGGAAAAAGTGGAATAGTTGACCCGAACGTTTTTGCCGAGCACCTCCCGGCAATACGCCTCAAATGCGGCGTTGGTATCAAGGGAATCGTCCGAACCGTCAGAGATATACTCTCCCCAGTTGTAAACGTACAGCACGATTTCTTCCTCGCTTCCGCATGCGGAAAATCCCGCACAGAGCAAGCCGGAAAGCAAGACCACGCAGAGGAACAGACAAAGTTTTCTTTTCATTTTGCATTTCCTCCCGTCGCAAGACGTTTTGCAAAGCGTTTCGCATGGTGGCGCGCCCGATACTCACCCATGGATCCTGCCACGTTGACCGCAATCAGAAGCAACAGAATGGCAACGATCATCAGGGTACAAAGCGCATACATACTGAATTTGACCTCGTGTGCCGTCTGGTTGTATATATACAGTGGCAGGGTCTTGAAGTCGGGGGAACTGACAAAATGGCTGATAACAAAGTCATCCAGCGACAGGGTAAAGCCCATCATCAGACCGGAAATGACGCCGGGCATGATGGCGGGAAGCTCCACGCGCAAAAAGGTCTGTGCCGGTGTGCAACCGAGGTCCAGCGCCGCTTCCGTCAGGTTTTTGTCCATCTGGCGGAATTTCGGAAGCACCGAAAGGATGACATACGGAAGGTTGAAGGTGGTATGCGCAATCAGCATCGTCCAGAATCCCAGTGAAGAGGAAAGCTTCAGCAGGGTGGCAACCCCCACAAACAACAGCATCATGGAAACACCGGTGACAATATCCGGGTTCATCATCGGAATGTTGGAGACCGACTCCACTACGCGCCGGTAATACCGATTCCGCACGCGGGAGAGGTGAAATGCGGCAAGCGTCCCGAGTACGGTGGCAATAAGAGAGGATGTGACCGCGAGAATCAGCGAGTTTTTCAGTGCGGACAGCGCCTCGGAGTTGCGGAACAGCTCCTGATACCAGTACATGGAAAAGCCGGTGAAGCGACTCAGGCTTCCGGAGGCATTGAACGAAAACAGGATCACCACCAGAATCGGTGCGTAAAGAATCAGGAACACCAATGCCATATAAATTTTGGAAAAAACCTTCATACGATAATCTCCCCTCCTTTATCCGAAAAGCGATTCATGACGGCAAGAGAGATCAGAATGAGGATCATCATGACCAGCGAAATAGCGGCGCCGGTGTGATAGGTCACTGCATTCTGGAACTGACGCTCGATGGTATCTCCGATCAGGTCAAAGGAGCCGCCGCCAAGCTTCTGGGAAATGTAAAAGGTGCTGATGGAAGGAACGAACACCATTGTCACGCCGGAAACAACGCCGGGCATGGTCAGCGGAAGCATTACATGCAGCAGAGTCTTTCCGCTGTTGCATCCCAAATCTGCCGCTGCCTCCAGATAGCGGGTATCCAGCTTGGTCATGGAGGTGTAGATTGGAAGCACCATATAGGGCAAAAAGTCGTAGATCATGCCGAGAATCACAGCTCCCTCGGTCCCGATAAAGGTCAGCTTGGAAAAGCCGAGCCAGGTCAGAAACGAACTGACCAGTCCCCCGTTGTCCAGCAGAGCCATGAGAGAGTAGGTACGGATCAGAAGGCTGATCCACATGGGCAGCATCAGAAGCACCATCAGAATGCTGCGGGTGCGCGGCGCAGTCTTGGACATGGCGTATGCCAGCGGGTAACCGATCAGAAGGCAGACCGTTGTCGCGATCAGCGAAAAGCCCAGTGACATCCAGAACGTGCCGGAATACTCCGAAAGTCCGAGAATGTTTTCAACGGTAAAAGAGCCGTCCCGGTCGGTAAAAGCAAAATAAAGAACAAACAGAAGAGGGCCTATGATGAACAGCAAAGACCACAAAAGATACGGAGCCGCTACCACGCGCTCGAACAGATTCTTCTTTTTCATTCTTCTTCGACTGCCTCCTCCACATCGGAAAGCTTGTCCAGCTCATCACTGAAGGAAGAGTAGTCTCCGTATTTCCCGGAGAACTCGGATTTTTTCATAATGTGGATGGCATCCGGGTCGATCGACAGTCCGATGGTCTCCCCTTCCGACACAAAATCGGTGGACTGGATCATCCATTTGAAGCCGCCGATGTCCGCAATGATCTCATAATGCACGCCCTTGAAGGTCACGCTGCTGACAACTCCGCGGAGCATGCCGCGATCCGCCGGAACCACGTCCACGTCCTCCGGGCGAACCACCACGTCCACCGGCTCGTTCTTTGCAAAGCCGCTGTCCACGCAGTCGAAATTATGTCCTGCAAACCGGACGTGCAGATCGCTCTGCATGATTCCGTCCAGAATATTGGATTCCCCGATAAAGTCGGCAACGAAGGCGTTGACCGGCTCGTTGTAAATATCCGTCGGCGTACCGATCTGCTGAATCTTCCCCTCCGCCATCACGACCACGGTGTCGGACATGGAGAGCGCTTCCTCCTGATCGTGCGTAACGAAAATGAAAGTGATTCCCGTATGGTGCTGGATATTCTTCAATTCGTTCTGCATATCCTTGCGCAGCTTCAGATCCAGCGCCGCCAGCGGCTCATCCAGAAGAAGCACCTTCGGCTGATTGACCAGTGCGCGTGCAATGGCGACGCGCTGCTGCTGACCGCCGGAAAGCGTACTGACGCGGCGGCGTTCAAACCCTCGGAGATTGACCAGCTCCAGCATTTCCTTGACTTTTGTTCGGATCTCCTCTCCCCCTCGTCGCTGGATTCGGAGACCGAATGCAATGTTATCGAACACATTCAGATGGGGAAACAGCGCATATCGCTGAAAAACCGTATTGACCTGTCGCTCGTACGGCGGCACGTCGTTGATTCGTTTCCCATTGAAGAAAAGATCTCCCTCATCCGGCGTTTCAAAGCCGCCGATGATGCGCAGGGTGGTTGTCTTTCCGCATCCGGAGGGACCGAGGAGCGTAATAAACTCCTTGTCATGCACCTCTAAGTCAATGTGGTCGAGAACGGTTTCGCCGTCAAAAGACTTGGAAATTCCGTTCAGCCGGATCAGCACTTCTTTGTTCATTCCGCATAAATACTCCTTCTCAATAAAAAGAATTTCAAATATTCAATGGAACAAAACGGAGAAAATCATTCTCCGCTGCCGGAGCCAGAGATTTTTCCGGAACGGCTGAAATCTCCGAAAAAAACGGGTTTCCGGCACAATTGCCATAAAATACGAACTATATTGTAGCAGATTCCCCCATCAATTGCAATAGTTTTCCAAAAAAAATCAAAAATTCGTCATTTTCCATAATGATCCGCATTCTGCCCTGAAAAAATGGATTTATCATACAAAAAAATGCAGAATTCTCTATTTTTCTTTGAAAACCTCCGGAATTCTCTTTTTTCCTCACTTCCGAATTACCGGAAGGCATGGAGGGTCTCCGCCCATTGCATCGAAGAAGCGAAAGAACAGGCTTACGGAAAAAAGGAGAAGTGACAAGCCGTCGCCCGCCCGGAGCAAAAGATAGACCGCAAGCGAAAAAAGCACCAGCAAAAAGAAAAAGGACAGCACCTGCATCATCCGGCAGGCAACCCGTACACCCGCCTTTTGTGACAGCATGCTTTCCAGCATCCGCCCGCCGTCAAAGCTCCGGATCGGCAACAGATTCAAAACGCCGAGCAACAAAGAAGCGCAGGAAAACAACCGGAAAAAGCCGAATGCCCTCCAAAACATCGCCGCGCCAAGAGAGGCAAGCAGGCTGGTCAGCGGTCCCGCCGCGGCAAGCAGGAATTCCTCGCCATAGGAAAGAACCCCGGTACCCGTCTCCAGCCGGGCGCCCAGTGGGGTCAGGCGGAGTGCCCGGAACGGAATCCGCAACCACTTCGCCGCCGCAAGATGTCCGCATTCATGCAATGCCGCCGCAAGAAGAGTGGCAACGCCGATTCCGCTCCGGTCGCAGAATAGCATCCATATCAAAAACAGCAGCACCGTCGGGCAGAACCTCCATCTGTACTTTCGCATATGCGCCCCTCCCTGACGATGGAATACCGAAAAAATTCTTTTGATTTCTTTCATTCATATTTATGCACTTTTCCGGAGCTATATGATGGAGAATTTTTTGTTTGTTGTATGCACAACAGAAAAAGCGTATAAGCTATGGTATGATAATAACAGAATCCCATCTTCAAAAAGAAAAGGAGTCAGACATGCAACCTGCAAAAATCACCGCCGACCTTCTTTCCGTCGGCGTCAATGACAGAAATATCCGCCTGTTTGAAGGTCAATACCCCGTTCCGAACGGCATGGCATACAATTCCTACCTGATCCGCGACAAAAAGATTGCCGTCATGGACACGGTGGATGCCGCTTTTTCTCATGAATGGCTGGATCGCGTCGGCGAAGCGCTGGAAGGCAGAGCGCCGGACTATCTGGTGGTTCAGCACATGGAGCCGGATCACTCCGCCAATATTGCCACATTTTTGAAGGTCTATCCGGACACAACGGTGGTTGCCACCGCAAAGGCGTTCGTCCTGATGAAGCAGTTTTACGGCACCGACTGTGCGGAGCATCGCATTGTGGTGGCAGACGGAGATACCCTTTCGCTCGGAACGCACACCCTGCAGTTCCTGACCGCTCCCATGGTTCACTGGCCGGAGGTCATGGTCACCTATGACCTTCACGACAGGGTTCTGTTCTCCGCGGACGGATTCGGCAAATTCGGCACCGCAGACGCAGAGGAGCCGTGGGCAGACGAAGCGCGCAGATATTATTTCGGCATTGTCGGCAAGTACGGCGCCCAGGTACAGGCACTGCTCAAAAAAGCCGCGCCATTGGACATTGACATTATCTGTCCTTTGCACGGCCCCGTTCTGACGGAAAACCTCGGCTATTATCTCGGACTGTACAATACCTGGTCCTCCTATGCTTCCGAAACGGAAGGAATTCTGATCGCCTATACCTCCGTCTACGGAAACACGGAGAAAGCCGTCCACGCGCTTGCTCAGAAGCTCAGAAGCAACGGCTGTCCCGAAGTGGTTGTGCGGAACCTTTCGCATACGGATCTCTCCGAAGCGGTATCGGACGCCTTCCGGTACAGCAAGCTGGTGCTTGCAACCACCACCTACAACGCGGACATGTTCCCCTTCATGCGGGATTTTCTGCACCGTCTGGTCGAGCGGGGCTTCCGGAACAAGACCGTCGGCATCATCGAAAACGGTTCCTGGGCGCCTCTTGCCGCAAAATGCATGCGGAAAACGCTGGAGGAATGCAAAAACCTGAACTATACCGACACAACTGTCCGGATCTTCTCGGCGTTGAACGAAGAAAGCGAAGGGCAACTTGACGCGCTTGCCAAAGAACTTTGCCGGGACTATCTGGCGCAAAGGAGCGAAACCGCCGATAAAAACGATCTTTCCGCACTCTTCCGGATCGGTTATGGTCTGTATGTCGTCACCTGCAACGACGGAAAGAAGGACAACGGTCTGATTGTCAACACCGTTTCTCAGCTGACCGATACCCCGCACCGGGTTGCCGTCACCATCAACAAACAGAATTACTCCCACCATGTCATCCGCCAGACAGGTCTTTTGAATGTCAACGTCCTGACAACCGAGGCACCGTTTGCGGTCTTTGAAGCCTTCGGCTTCCGAAGCGGGCGCAATACCGACAAATTTGCAGGTTGTTCTCCGCTCCGCTCGGACAACGGGCTGGCATTTCTGCCACGGTATATCAATGCGTTTCTCTCCCTGAAAGTGGAGGATTATGTAGACCTCGGAACCCACGGAATGTTTCTCTGCTCCGTCACCGAGGCGCGTGTCATCTCGGATGCGGCAAGCATGACCTATACCTATTACCAGGAGCATGTCCGTCCCCGCCCGGAAACGGAAGGAAAAAAGGGGTACGTCTGCAAGGTCTGCGGATACGTTTATGAAGGAGAAACGCTCCCAGACGACTTCATCTGCCCGCTCTGCAAGCACGGCGCTTCCGACTTTGAGCCGATCCGCTGAGGTTTGAACGACAGGCACACTGATCTAAGACTACCCTGTCAGAGATCCTGAAAATGTATTTTACAGAAAAGAACAAAATCGAAGGGGCTGTTAAAAGACTCGATGTTTTTAACAGCCCTTATCTTGGTCGTTTTTGCCGCCTGCATCTTGTTTTTTTGATTTCTTAGTTGCAAAACAGTGGCGTTCAGCCGCTGAAACCAACGTCGTCGGAGGTGTTAAAAAACTCATTTTGAGTTTTTTAACACCTCCTGCTGTCGCAAAAAAGGCAGCCCCTTTTGGGGCAAATATATTTACACCGGACGGTCAGAGGAACAGCTTCTGAAACTGTCTCCCCTCAAATGCGGCATGCAATGTCGGGGACAGCAAAGAAAAATCCGCGACCAGCGAGTGTGGCTTGCGTTCCGGGTCATCCTGATGCATCGGAACGAAATAGACACACTTACGCGAGAGAAGCGTTGCGATATTCCGCAGGTTGGCGGAAAGTGCGTCATTGGATGCCGCCGCCAGAATCAACGGGCGATCCCGCCGCAGATGCGCCTTTGCCGCCATGCAAACCGCCGTATCCGTAATCCCGTTGGCAAGCTTCGCCAGGGTATTCCCTGTGCAGGGGCAGATAATCAGCGCCTCCAGCGGGGTCTTCGGCCCCAATGGCTCCGCGTCCGGAATGGTATGAATAATCGGTCTGCCGCAAAGTGTTTCCACCTTTTTCCGCAGTTCCTCCGCCTTTCCGAAGCGCGTATCTGTCAGAAAAACCGTCTCGCTCATGATCGGCTGAATCTCATAGCCGTCACGTATCAGATTCCGTAGCTCCTCAATCGCCACCGCGTGGGTGCAAAAGGAGCCGCAGAATGCATAACCTATCATAATTGATTCACCGTGAGTCCTTTCTCAGTATTGAATCTGTCGGCACACTCACGGAAGTTCTGTCTGCAAAAGCAGTTCACCGACCGTCTCTGCCAGAAATCTCCCGGCACTTTCCGGTGCGTATTTTCCCGGCAAAGCGGTCGCCCAGACCGTCCGGAGCCCCTGTGCCTGTGCGGTTGCAAAATCGATCCCGCCGGGTGCCGAGGCGAGGTCGATCAGAATGCATTCCCGCGGAACGCGCTCCAGTACCGCTCCGGTCAGGGTTCTGTGCGGCGCGGTATTGAAAATAACCCGCGTTCCTGCCGGGAAGCAGAGGGTGCCCGCATCCCGCTCATCCCCGTACATCCGGCACACCGCACAATGCGAAAGCTTTGCACGCTCCAGCACCTCGGTGCGCCTTGCAAAGACCGTCACGTCGGCGCCGAGCGCCCTCAGCTTTTCCGCCAGCAAAATGCCGATCCGCCCATAACCGATGACCGAAACGGTGCATCCGTCCAAAGTGACCGGCAGCTCCTGCATGGCAACGGAAACGGCGCCTTCCGCGCTCGGAAGCGCGTTTTTCAGTTGCAGAATCTCTGATCGGAAGTAATCCATGCATCGGATGCCGTATCGCTCCGCACGCTCGGTAAAGCTCTGCGAAAGCCTTCCACCCAGCAAAATTCCGCCGGAAACTGCGGAAAACAGGTGATCGAGCCGTAGCGTCTCCCCTCTTGCCGCAAGCGGCAGAAACACACGAACCTCATCGGCGCTGGCAGGCAAAGGAAGAACGACCGCATGACAGTCCCGCACGCATTCCTCCCATGTTTCCGAAAGCGGCAGGGAGTCGGCTCCTTCAAAACCGCCGAAGCCCCAGCAATGCACCGGAAAGCCTGCCCCGATCAGTTCCCGTATCATATAGACCTGCCGCCGATCGCCGCCAAGCACTGCAAGCGGAAAAGAATTGCCGGTCATCACACGTGTACCTCCGTCAAATCAGATCGCCGGAGCAACAGTGCCCGACCACTATTATCCTATGAAAAAGCGCCCTTTTCCGTGACAGGAAAAGAGCGCTGCATATTTTTTCTCGTTTTTTATTTCTCATTGCATCCAAAATCTGCAACTCCCGTCTTTTGCGACGGATTCCGCATAAATTCCGGCAGGCAGAATACGAAAAATCCGTTCATCGCCGAGCAGAATCCTTCCGGGCGGCGCTGATACATGGATCGGCAGGAGTGTATCGGAATTGGTGGAAAACCCGGTTTTTCCTACAATCAGAATATCCGATTCTTCGGAAAGCTTTCCGGCTTCCTCCGCAAGCGGGCTGTCCGGAAGCGAACCGTTCACATAGGTCAGAGTTTCCCCGCCGGTTTTTACCGAGAAAAGCAATGCCGGATGTCTTGTCCCGCGGAAAAGAAAATGCGTCATGGTCTGTATTTCCATGCGGCTCACGCAAAGTCCGTCCGTGTCAAAGCAAACTTCTTCAATTCCCTGCAATTCCGCCTCCTCTGTCAGCCGTTCCGCTACCGCTTCCTCCCATGCATTCTGCGGCACCGGAAGATGCAGGCGGTGCACCCGGATTTCGGATGCCACGGTTGCAAGAAAATAGCTGTCCCTGTTATGGTAATGCGACAGGATCAGGTCTCCGAGTTCGGTGCATTCCGCTTCTTCGGCAAAGGTTGCCGCCCGTCGGACACCGGTTGCGGTTCCGTCGGTAAAGTCGACCAGAACCGCGTTTCTTCCGGAAGAAAAGAGAAGTAAATCTCCTCCGCCGGAAAGAATATAGTCGGTTTGCACCCGGTCGTCGGAAAGGCACAGTCCGAGGTACGACCCTGCGACGGCTACCGCGGCAAGTGCCGCCGGAATCAGGAAGCAGCGTCGCCGCCGCACCTTCAGAAGCGCCAGCAGAATCATAGACAATGCCACAAGAGACGTTGCGGCAATGCAAAAAGCAGAACGCAGCGGAATCAGTGCTCCGTCTGTTTCGGAAAACCATTGGGCAATCCGGAGCATGCCTCCGGAAAAGAGGCGGCAAACCGGCGCCAGTACCGGAAAGATCAGAACCGTAATGGCGGAGATCAGCGTAAGGCTTGTGGGAACGGAAAGAATCAGTGTTGCCGGAATCGAGAAAACCGAGACCTCGCGGAACTTGATTGCCTGCAGAGTCAGAAGTCCGAGGTTTGCAACCGTCCCGACAAACAGTCCGCTCCCAACGCTGCGCAGAACCCGGAAAAGAAGCTTCGGAATTTTCCGGTGTTTCATATAAAACCGATTCCAGAGTTCCGCCATCAGCGGGGTGAAAATCACGATGGAACCTGCTGCGATAAAGGACATCCACATTCCGGTATCCTGTACCGAATACGGTGTCACCAGCAGAAGAACATACAGAACCACGCAAAGAGAGGTAAAAGAATCGTATTCCGCGCGCAGACAAACGCCCAAGGTCATGATCACAACCATGAATACCGCTCTTTGCGTGGAAAAGGAGGCTCCGGTCAGCACCAGGTACATGAGTGCCGGCACCACGACGCAGACCGCACGAAACACCTTCGGCATCCGGAACTTCCGGAGTACCCAATCCAGAAATCCGATCAAAATGGAAACGTGCAAACCACTCAGTGCAAGCAGATGGGAAATGCCTGCGCGCCGGAAGGCAAGCGTATCGCGTCCCGCGACCGCGCTCCGGTTCCCGAGCAGTAATGCGGATGCCAGCTTCCCTTCCCGTCCGCCAACCGCCTGCTCCAGCCTCTGGTCGCAAATCAGATTCCAGCGAAGAAAGCGCACCCGGAAGGAATCCTCCGCCGCATTCGGGTAAATGATACAATCATCCGCGCTTTCGCAGGTCGCGCCGAACAGAACGCCGTCCGACAGCTGATACTGCGCATACTCCGGTTCCTCCACCAAAACCTTTGCCTCCAACCGGTCACCCGACTGCAATCCGGAAAAATAGGAACAGCTGAGTTCCATATCCACACTGCATGCCTCCCCGTCGATTGCGTCCACCTCCACGCGGAAGGAAGTTGCATACGGCTTATAGAACGCGCGTTCCAACACTGTCCCCTCGATCCGAATCTCTTTTCCGCGCAGAGCGGTATAGGTTTCCAGGCGAACATGAAAGAACAGCGCGGAGGAAAGCAGGATCAGAAAAACGCCGCCGCTCAGGAGCACGGCAAGAATACGCCGCCGGCTCTCTCCCTTCCGGAGGAGGCGGAACAGAAACAGGAAGAAAATAGCTCCTGCCGCAATCGACAGCAGTACAACACCAACAAGAGAAAGCTGGCTTGCCGCAATTGCAAAAAGCGCGGACAGGCAACACATTCCGGCGAGCGGGCGATTCCGCAGAATTTCCATTTTTCAAGTCTCCTTCCCCTGTTTTTTCTCTCCGTGGTACGACTTCGGTCAAAAATCAAAAAAGCCCTTGACAAATGCTTCCGAATACGCTATAATGTATCCGTTTGAGATAAATGCGAAAATTCGTTGAAATATAATAATTCGGAGGTATATTTACTTATGTTTGAAACACTGAAAGCCATTTTGGTGGAAGAGCTACAGTTGGACGCAGATGAAATCAAGCCGGAATCCGACCTTGCCAACGACCTTGGCATCAATTCGATTGAGCTTGCCGACCTTGTTATGCTTTGCGAGGACAAATTCGGCGTGGAAATTCAGGATGACGATATCCGCAAGTTCACCACTGTCGCAGACGTGGTCAGCTATCTGGAAGAGCACGGCAAGAACTGAGTCCCCATCGGAAAGCAGCACCGCGCGGTGCTGTTTTTCTTTTCCATATTATACGCGAAAATCTGACCTTTGTCAACAGCACGTTCCAAAAAGCACCGGTTTCTGTCTTTTGCATCCAAAAAAGCAGTCGCAAAAGGGCCTGTGCCAAACTCCAAGATTCCACATCATCCGGAGGCTTCCTGCCGTGAACCATCTGATTCAAATTATGGAATATATCGCCGTGATATCCTTTTCCGTTTCCGCCACCATCTGTGCCGTGCGGAAAGGAACCGATGCTGTCGGCGCGCTCATCCTCTCTTTCCTGACCTCCTTCGGCGGCGGATTTCTCCGCGACCTGACGCTTGGCATCACGCCGCACATTCTGTGGGACAATGAGTACAGAATCCTCGGTCTGATCTGCATTTGTACCTCTCTGGTCTTCTTTCACCTTTCCTTTCATAAAAGGTTTGCGGAGTTTTTCCAGGTACACAGCCATGACTTTTTCATCGATTTTTCCGATGCCATCGGGCTCTCCATCTTTTGCGTGCTCGGCGTGGAAGCCGCTTTGCAAACGCAGGAAAATGCCAATGTCACACTTCTGATCTTCTGCGGCTGCATCAGCGGCGTCGGCGGGGGAATGCTCCGCGACATCTGCTGTGGTCAGATTCCGTCGGTACTGTGCAAGGACGTTTATATTCTGCCCGCGCTGTGCGGCTCCGCTTTCTATGTTTTTACGCACAACAGACTTCCCCACCCGCTTGCCCTGTTGCTTTCCGTGATATTCATCATCTTTTTCCGAACCCTCGCAATCCTCTTTCATTGGAATTTTCCCATCCCCGGAAGGACAGTGTTGCGGCACCGCCGCAACCGGAAGCAAGCCTCAAATTAAAATGACAAAAAGGACGGTAGATCGTTGGTCTACCGCCCCTTTTTGTCTTGTTCTTTCGTGTTTTCGGCTTTCTTCTTCCGCTCGTTTTCCGCCTTTGCCTTTTCCTTTGCCGCAATTCTCCGGTTGCAGCCGATGACGGAACCGCGGACAACGGTATCCGCGCCGAAACGCTCACGGATGGAGTCTATCAGGCGATCCAGCTTTCTTTCGTGCTCTCTCTGCTCATCCGGAAAAAGGGAAAGCTGCCCTCCGCCGTCCTGTGTCAGCTGTGTCAGAGAAACGCCCAGCAGCCGCAGTGGCGTGCGATGATCCCACAGCTCCCGGAAGAGTTGCTTTGCCGTTTCATACACCTCCGAGGTAACATCGGTCGGCTCCCGCAGCTTTTTCTGATGGGACTGATCCCGGAAATCCTGCCCGCGGATGGTCACGCAGACACAATACGCCTGTTTTCCGTCCATCCTCATCCGGGAGGTCACACTGTCGGACAGCGCCAGCAGAATCCGGTACGCTTCCGTATCGGTGATAATATCCTGTGCCACCGTCGTGGAGTTGCTGTAGCCTTTGGCTTCCTCCGCCTCCGCCTGCACCGGGGAGTTGTCGATCCCGTTGGCAAACTGATGGAGCTGCGTTGCCGTTTTCTCCCCGACAATGGCGCGGAGAACGGCAGGCTCCGCCGCGGCAAGCGCTCCGATCGTGGTAATCCGTGCGCTTTCCAGCCGTTCTGCCGTATTTTTTCCGACCGTGAAAAGTTCCCTGACCGGCAATCCCCACATTTTTTCCTGAATTTCATTCGAAAAGAGCGTGTGCACCCGATCCGGTTTTTCAAAATCGCTTGCCATTTTGGCAAGGAGCTTATTGGAGCCGACACCGACGTTGACCGTAAAGCCGAGCGTATCCCGAATCTCGTCCTTGATCCGGTGCGCCGCGGCGATGGGGTCCGGATAAATTCTCTGCATGCCGCTCATATCCAGAAAGCATTCATCGATGGAAAACTGTTCCACCACAGGCGTGTATTTCCGGCAAATCTCCAGAAAATTGTGTGAACATTCCTCGTAAAGAGCAAAGTCCGGCTTTGCCAGCTGCAGTTGGGGACATTTGCGCAGTGCCATCCCGATCGGCTCCCCGGTGCGAACACCGTAAGCCTTTGCCGGGATGGACTTTGCCAGAATGATTCCCGTCCGCGTTTTCGGATCCCCGCCGATGGCGGAAGGAACCAGCCGCAGATCCGGTTCCCCCAGCGCCACTCTTCGCGCCGCTTCCCAGGAAAGAAAGGCACTGTTGACATCAATGTGAAAAATCAAGCGCTCCAACCGTGCACCTCCTCAGACGGATGACACCGCATTTTCCGCGACGATCCGCCGCAGAATCTCTTTTTCCGAGAACGGCTTTTTTTCTCTTCCGATGAGCTGATAGCATTCCTGCCCTTTTCCGGCCAGCACCAAAAGATCCCCCTTACCGGTCATCCGGACAGCCGCGCGGATGGCTTCCTCCCGATCTGCAATGCTGTAAAAGGGCGTGGCGGAACCGGAAAAAGCCGATGCGATTTCCGCAATGATCTGCTCCGGCGGCTCCTCTCCGGGGTTGTCCGAGGTCAGGAAGCAGATATCCGCCAATTCGGAAGCGACCTCACCCATCTCCCTCCGACGAAGCCGGGTTCGCTCCCCGACCGAGCCGAACAGGCAAAGCAGTCTTGCCGGACGGTAGTCGCGCAGGGACTCTAAGAGTTTTCTCAGGCTTTCCCCGTTGTGTGCATAATCAATGAGTACCGTTCCGCCGGACGGCAGGAGGAAAAACTCGGATCTCCCGGGAATCTGCATGTTCGCAAGGCTTTTTTCCATCTGCTCCGGAGAAAGTCCGAACAACCGGGAGCATATCAAAATTGCGGGTAACGCGTTTTCGGCAGAGTAACGGCCCGCCATCGAAAGGTGATAGTCCTGCGTCACGCCTCTGTCGTGGACGCAGAAGGAGATTCCCGGAATTCCCTGTTCCATGGTCGGCACAATCCGCTCTGCGCAAAGGTCGGCACCGCTTTCCGGAACCGTGGAAAAGGTAAAAATATCGGCGGCGGAGCACCCCTGCATCATTCGCGGAGTTGCCGGGTCGTCGGCGTTGAAAACCGCGCAGGGGGCTGCAAAATCCGTAAAAAGGTGATGCTTGCATTCCAGGTAATGTGCGAAATCCGGATGCTCGTTCGTCCCGATATGATCCGGAGAAAGGTTGGTAAAGACGACAGCGGAAAAGCGTGTTCCGTCCGCCCGGAACTGCATCAGTGCCTGAGAGGAAACCTCCAGCGCCACCGCCTGCATTCCGGCTTCCGCCATTTCGGACAGCGTCCTTTGCAGGGTCAGTGCATCCGGGGTGGTATTGTTGGTTTCCCTGTGTACCGCTCCGTAAGAAATACCGTTGGTTCCGATATAGCCGCACCGGATGCCGTTGTCGTTCAGCATTCCGGCAATCATCTGTGCAACGGTCGTTTTTCCTTTGGTTCCCGTAATTCCGATCACCTGCATCCGGTACGACGGGTTCCTGTAAAAGCGGCAGGCAAGCTCCGCAAGACTCCTGCGGGAATCCGGCACCGGAAGAACCCACGCGTCCGCCGGAAGCTTCAGCGGCTCCGCAGCCACAAAAAGCCTGCATCCGCGCCGATATGCTTCGGGTGCCAGCTCGTGTCCGTTGACATGTGCTCCGTGAATGCAGATGAAAACCGTCCCGGCATCCGCCTCCGATGCACGATCCGTCACGTTCCGGATTTCCCGTTCCGCGACCCAATCCGGAAGGGATCTCCCCGGAAAGAACTCCGCCCCCTTCATGCTCCCGTCTCCTCCCTTTGCCGAAAATCCGCCGGAAAACCAACCGGCTCCCCTCCGCACACCCGGATGGTCGCAAACGCCAGCGCTTCCAGAGAATCCAGATACCGCTCTTTGTCCGGGAGTTCTTTTTTCAGAAGGGACAGCTCCGTGCATCCCAGCACCAGCCGCTCGCATCCGCGGGAGAAAAGCGCATCGGCGACACCGAGAAATGCCGCCATGTCCACCGGGCGGTTCTGCTTGACTCCGTCATAAATCGCTGCGCTGACAATTCTCTGTTCCTCCTTCGTCGGAGTCACACAGATAAGACCGTATTCCTCGCAGATATGGCGGTACGCGCCGGAGAACACCGTTCCCTCGGTGGCAAGCAGCCCGAAGCGACGGACGCCGTTTTCCCGTAGGAGCGCAACCGTTTCCCGGATGATGTTCAATACGGGAATTTTACACCCGCCGGCAATTCCGTCATAGAAAAAATGCGCCGTGTTGCAGGGAATGACCAATAGCTCCGCCCCTGCCCTCTCCAGCCGGTGCGCTTCCTCCAGCATGACCGGCAACGGATTTTGGTCGGATTTTCCGAGAATCCACGCGGTTCTGTCCGGCGTGGACGCGCGGCTGCTGACGATCATATCAATATGATCCGCATCCGAGGACGCTTTGGTATGTGCCGTCAGAAGCTCGCAGAAATAGAAGGTGGACATCGGTCCAAGTCCGCCCAAAACGCCAAGCAACGGCTTTCTGTTATTCATCTCCGCCCTCCTTCTGTCCGGGCAACGCTTCGTCCAGATATTCCTGCTCCAGCTCCCAAGGCTCCGCAATCAAAAATCTTGATTCCAGTTCCCCGGAATGATTCCATACCATTCCCGCATAAGCTTCCGTACAGGGAATCAGATAAAGAAGCACGTCCGCTCCCTCCAGCTGTGCGGCAAAATCCGTCAGCGCACGGAGCATCAGCTGATCCCCTTCCGTGTGCGGAACCGTGTGAAACTTCATATACAGCCAAAGGGAGAGCCGTCTGGAGGCGGAAACCGGCTCACAGAACACATGCGATAAGACCCGGTATTTCCGGTAAATCTGCCGTGCAAGTTCTCCGGAATCCCGCGTGTACCCCAGAAACACGGGGACAATCCGCTCCCCCGGAAAAGCAGTTCCGCTGCCGTCCATACATACCCCCCCTTCTCTTTTTCCCCCGGCACTTTTCCGACACGGAGGAACATAAAATAAGTATAACATATTTTGCCCCGAAAAGAAAGTATCTGCCCGAAAACTTCTCATTTTTTTGCAAAATGCCTTGTAATTGCAGGAAAAATCCGCTATAATGAGGAGAAACCAAACAAGGAATTGAACACAGAATGAAAAAGGAAAAAATCTACCGGGTCTTTTCGCATCTGCCGGAATTGACCACCGAGCGGCTGACCCTGCGGAAAATGCTGATCAGCGACACCTCGGACATGTATGAATACGCCTCCCGGCAGGATGTGACGGAATATCTGACCTGGTATCCACACCCGGATCGGGACTATACCAGAGAATATCTGCAATACCTCGGAACCCGGTATGCCACCGGGATGTTTTACGATTGGGCTGTAGTCTATGAGCCGGACTGCAAGATGATTGGTACCTGCGGCTTTACCGCCTTCCATTGCCCGTCCGACAGCGCCGAGGTCGGGTATGTTCTCAACCCGGAATACTGGGGAAAGGGCATCGCAACGGAGGCTTTGGAGCGGGTACTCCGCTTCGGATTTGAAACGCTCGGACTGCACCGCATTGAAGCCCGCTTTATGGAGGGAAACGACCGTTCCCGCCACGTCATGGAAAAGGTCGGCATGACCTATGAGGGCTGTATGCGGGAATCCCTGTTGGTCAAGGGAACCTATGTCAGCGTCGGAGTCTGCGCCATTCTCTCGGCAGAGTGGCGGAGCCGCCACGGGCGCTGAACCAAAGGAAAGCATAACAAACAAGGGACTGTTGCTTTTTTTGCAGCAGCCCCTTGTTTGTATACGGTTTATTTCTTCATTACAGCAAGACCGCACCAGCCGTTATCCTCCGTGCGATCCACAACCCGGAATCCGTTCCGCTCAAAGCAATCGATCACATCCTGCGCGCGTTCCAGAATGATTCCCGACGCGAGAAGCACCGTCCGGTCATGCATCAGTGCCCCGACCTCCGGCGTCATCCGGATGATGATATCCGCCACGATGTTGGCGCAGATCAGGTCATACGGGGCGGAACGATCCACCTGCCGCAAGAGATCCGACACCTCGCACGTGATGTTCTTCAGTCCGCTGTCGCGGATGTTTTCATTTGCCACCCGCGCTGCCATCGGGTCGATGTCGTAGGCGCGGCATTCTCCCGCGCCCAGTTTAGATGCGCAGATGGAAAGAATTCCGCTCCCCGTCCCGACATCCAGCATCCGGCAACCGGGCTTTACGTACTTCTCCAGCATCCGGATTACAAGGCGCGTGGTTTCGTGTGTTCCCGTTCCGAATGCCATACCGGGATCCATCCGTACGATCAAGTCCCCCGGCTTTGCCTCGTACTTTTCCCACGCGGGGACGATCACAAGGTGTTCCCCGATCCGGATGGGCTTGTAGTACGCTTTCCAGGAATTTGCCCAGTCCTCCTCGTTGACCCCGACCGTTTCGATTCTGGCATCGTTCAGTCCCGCCGCGGAAAAGCGCTCCCGCAGAAACGCAAGGCACTCCGGGACGCTCCGCTCTGCCGGAAGATACACCGACACGGAGGCGATTGTTTTGTCTGCGTTGAGAATGCTCTCGTCGATCAGATCCCCGTAACAGCTTTTCAGATCAATATCGCTGTAGTCCTCAATTTGCAGATTGTTGGACACCATGCTCATGATGGCGGTCAGTTCGTCCAGCTCCTCCAGCCGGACGGTCACCCGCACCTGCGTCCATTGTGTTTCGGTACCGTAGTCACCGCACATATAATCCTTGTCCGGCATATGTTTCTCCATTCCGTTTACTTTTGTCCGAAGAGCTTTTTGAAAAACTGCTTATGCTTTGCGTAGTTTCCTTCCCCGCAGCTGTCGGCAAAGGCGCGCATGGCATCCTTCTGCTTGTCGTTCAGTCCCTTCGGGATCTCGACCGCCACGCGGAAAATCAGGTCGCCGCGGCGTCCGTTCCCGTTGATATAGGGCACGCCCTTGCCCCGCAGGGTAAAGCGGGTGCCGGGCTGGGTTCCCTCCGGAATGGTATATTTGGCGTTTCCTTCCAGTGTCGGCACATCAATTTCGGCACCCAGTGTCGCTTCCGCAACGGTCAGGGGAACCTCGCAGTAAAGGTTGTAGCCGTCCCGCTCGAACAGGTTGTGCGGGCGCACCGACACCGTGATAATCAGATCACCTGCGGGTCCTCCGTTCTTTCCGTCGTTTCCCTGACCTCGCAGGGCAATGTGCTCTCCGTTGTCGATACCGGCAGGAATGGAAACCGTCAGGCGCTTGTTCTCACGCAACAGCCCAGTACCGCGGCATTTGGAACAGGGATTTTTGATAATCTTACCGGTTCCGTGGCAGGCTTCGCACGGCGCCGTAGACTGAAAAGACATGCCGCCCATCCGCTGGACGCGGCGCACCTGTCCCGTTCCCTGACAGACCGTGCAGGTCTCGGGTGCGGTACCGCCTGCGGCTCCGCTCCCCTTACAGTCGGGGCAACGGCAGATCCGGTTGTAGGAAATGTCCTTCTTGACACCGAATACCGCTTCCTCAAAGGAAATTCCGATGGAGGTTCCGATGTCGTCTCCCGGAACCGGTCCGTTCCGGCGACGTGCTCCGCCGCCGAATGCGCCCCCGAACATCCCGCCGAGAATGTCGCCGAGGTCGCCGAAATCGGTAAACCCGCCGAAGCCCCCGAAGCCGCCGTCTCCGCCCGCACCCGCGGAAGGATCAAAGGCGGCGTGACCGTAACGGTCATATTTCGCCTTTTTCTCCGCATCGGACAAAACCTCATAGGCTTCATTGACTTCCTTGAATTTTTCCTCGGCAACCTTGTCTCCGGGATTGGCATCCGGGTGGTACTGCTTTGCCAGCTTATAATATGCCTTTTTGATGGTTCCCGCGTCCGCATTCTTGTCTACGCCGAGAACCTCATAGTAATCTCTTTTCTCTGCCATGTGTTATCCTTCCGATGTGTTGAAAAAGCGGGCAGACGTCTTCCGTCGCGCCTTCCGCACGTCCGTTTTTATACGCCCGACGGGAAAGGCACCCAAAGGGCGCCTTTCCCGTAAAAATCCGCATGGATCCGACCGTTACTGATTGTTGCCGGAATGATCCTCATAGTTGGCGTTATAGTACGTGCCGTCATTGCCGCCGTTTGTGTTGCCCTGTGCGCCGTTTGCGCCCGCATCCGCGCCCGCCTGCTGCTGGCTGTACAGCTTCTCGGAAATCTTATAGAAGGACTTCTCCACCGCCTCGGTGTCTGCCTTGATGGCTTCCAGGTCGTTCCCCTTCATGGTCTCCTTCAGCTTTTCAATCGCGTTCTTCACTTCCTGTGCGTCCGCAGGATCCGCCTTGTCGCCAAGCTCGGTCAGCGTCTTTTCGCTCTGGAAGATCACGGAATCCGCACGGTTTTTGATGTCGACGGCTTCCTTGGCTTTTTTATCCTCTTCCGCGAACTTTTCCGCATCCTTCACGGCGCGGTCGATGTCCTCTTTGCTCATGTTGGTGGAAGAGGTGATGGTGATATGCTGTTCCTTGCCGGTTCCCTTGTCCTTTGCGGTGACATTGACGATGCCGTTTGCATCGATGTCAAATGTGACCTCAATCTGCGGAATTCCGCGGGGTGCGGGTGTAATACCGTCCAGAATGAAGCGGCCGAGGGTGGTATTGTTTGCCGCCATCTCGCGCTCACCCTGAAGCACATGAATCTCCACGGAGGTCTGACCGTCCGCAGCGGTGGAATACACCTGGCTCTTCTTTACCGGGATGGTCGTGTTCCGGTCAATGATCCGGTTGAATACGCCGCCCAGCGTCTCAATGCCGAGCGACAGAGGCGTGACATCCAAAAGGAGCAGATCCTTGACCTCTCCGCCAAGCACACCGCCCTGAATTGCCGCGCCGATTGCAACGCACTCATCCGGGTTGATACCCTTGAAGGGTTCCTTGCCGATGAACTTCTTCACTGCCTCCTGCACGGCGGGAATTCTTGTGGAACCGCCGACGAGAAGCACCTTGTCTACCTGATTGACCGAAAGTCCGGCATCTGCCAGAGCCTTCTTGGTCGGAACCATGGTTCTCTCGACCAGATCCGCAGTGATGCGGTCGAACTCCGCACGGGTCAGGGTTGCCTCGAAGTGCAACGGTCCCTCTGCGGTTGCCGTGATGAACGGCAGGTTAATGGAGGTGCTGGTCATACCGGACAGCTCAATCTTTGCCTTCTCCGCCGCGTCACGCAGTCTCTGCAGCACCATCTTATCCTTCCGCAGGTCGATGCCGTGCTCCTTCTGGAACGCGTCTGCCATCCAGTCAATAACTCTCTGGTCGAAATCATCGCCGCCAAGTCTCGTATCGCCGTTGGTGGCAAGCACTTCAAACACGCCGTCCGAAATCTCCAGGAGGGATACATCGAACGTACCGCCGCCAAGGTCGAATACCATGATCTTCTGATTGGCTTCCTTATCCATGCCGTAAGCCAGCGCCGCGGCGGTCGGCTCGTTGATGATCCGGAGAACCTCCAGACCCGCGATCTTACCGGCATCCTTGGTTGCCTGACGCTGTGCGTCGGAGAAGTACGCCGGAACGGTAATGACCGCCTGATTGACGGTGGTTCCGAGATATGCCTCTGCGTCCGCCTTCAGCTTTTGCAGAATCATTGCGGAAAACTCCTGCGGAGTGTAGGTCTTTCCGTCAATGGTCTTTTTGTAAGTGGTACCCATCTCTCTCTTGATGGAGATGACGGTGCGGTCGGGGTTGGTAATTGCCTGTCTCTTTGCAACCTGACCGACCATTCTTTCGCCCGTCTTGGAGAATGCCACGACAGACGGCGTTGTACGCGAGCCTTCGGCATTCGGAATGACGACCGGCTCGGAACCTTCATATACAGCCACACAGGAGTTGGTGGTGCCAAGGTCAATACCAATAATTTTTCCCATAACAGTTTCCTCCGATAAAATATTTATCAGTTAAAATTTGAACCAGAATTTTTCGTCCACGGACATCGGTCAGTTTGCGACCTTGACCATGGCATAGCGGATGATCTTATCACCCTTACGGTACCCCTTCTGGAGCACCTCCACAATTTCGGACTCCCCGTATTGGTCGTCCTCGATGTGCATCACCGCATTGTGCAGATTCGGATCAAAGGTCTTTGTCTCCACCTCGGTGATTCCCATCTTTTCCAGCGCGGCATCAAACGCCTTGACGGTCATGTCAAGACCCTTGCGCACCGCGTCCAGATTGTCGAATTTCCTGGCGCGCTCCAGATTGTCCAGTACCGGCAGAAGATTGGAAATGCAGTCTCCGTATGCGTCGGCATAGACGCTTTCCTTCTCCTTCGCGCTCCGCTTCCGGAAGTTGTCGTACTCTGCCATCATGCGCAGGTATTTATCGTTGGCGGCTTCGCATTCGGCTTTCTTTGCTTCCAGCTCTTTTTTCAGTTCGTTCAGCTCCGCCTCTGCTTTTTTCAGCTTCTTTTTTTCGTTCTTTCCGCCTGCGGTTGCGCCCGCAGACTCCGCAGCTGTGGCTGCTGGTTCCGCCTTCGGCTCCTGCTCTGCCTCCGTCGCGGTTCTATTTTCCTCCATCGGTATCTCCTCCGTTCAGCTGTTTGTTTGCGTGAATAAGATCGGAAATGTTTCCACTCAAGCCCTCCAGCGTCGCCAATACCTTGGCATAATCCATCCGGCGGGGACCCAGAACTCCGATCGCGCCCAGCGTTTTTCCGTCCTTGGTAATCGGTTTGAATACCAGTGCGGAATTGTTCATGACCTTGACCTGACTCTCGGAGCCAATGACGACGTTGATGTCATCGCTGTCGCTGCGGGAGACCAGATCCACAATATCCTCTTTCTTTTCCAGCGTTCCCAAAAGCTCCTGCAGTTGATTGACATCGCTGTATTCGGGGTACTGCAACAGCCGGTCAATGCCGCTGATCCGCATCTCGCCCGTGTCCAACTCCCGGAGCAGGTCATAAATGACCTTGATGGCATCTCCTGCCAGCGGTGCGTCGCCGCCTAACTCCGTTTCCATCTGCATAATGATGGGGAGCGTAATCTGCTCGGCAGGGAGCCCGGCAAGATGTGCGTTGAGCACCTCCGAAAGATGCGCAAGTCCCGACTCCGTCAGAGGCTGCCGCTCCGTGCGCAGGTGCTTGCTTTTGACGTTTCCGTTGGAGTCCACTGCAACCAAAACATAATGATCCGGCTCCAGATAGATGGTTTTGAACTTGCTGATGCTGACCGAGCCGACCCGCGGCTTGACCGCGAGACCGGTATAATTGGTCATGCTGGACGCCAGATTGGATGCCGCAAGCAGAATCTGATCCAACTCCCCCATCTTGGAGCGGAGCAGTGCATTGATCTGCGCGATCTCATGCGTGGTCATCACATAGTGCTTGATGAGAGAATCCACATAAAACCGGTAGCCAAGCTCACTCGGCACCCGTCCTGCGGATGCGTGCGGCTGCTCCAGATACCCCATCTCCTCCAGCTCCGCCATCTCGTTGCGGATGGTGGCAGAGGAGCAGTTGAGCTTTTGATTCTGCAGGATAAATTTGGAGCCGACCGGTTCGCCGCCTTCAATATGCGCATCCACAATCGCTTTTAATATCTGCTTTTTCCGCTCGGATAATCCGTTCGGATCGGAACTCATGTCGTTTTTCCTCCTTCTTTATCCTTTTTGGGTTCATTTTAGCACTCATTGATTGAGAGTGCTAAACTATGCTACAAATTTACCACTTTTTATTCGGTTTGTCAATAGGTTTTCGCAATTTACTTGTAAACAAATTGTTAACACGGCGGTCAAGTGCTAAAAAAAGATTCCATCCGTGTGACAGATGGAATCTTTCCGCTTTTTATTTCCGGTCTTTGACGAAGTTCTTTTTATAATAATCGGAATACTTTCCGACCTCGCCCTCCAGCCACGAATATCCCTTTTCCTCCGCCAGTGTCGGACGGTCGGAGAAGAGATTGGTTCCAAGCCCCAGCCGGTCGCCTTCCACGGTAAAGCCCATCGCGGCAAGCACCGAGGGGAAAATGTCCAGTGAGGTGGCTATCCGGTTTTGGGTCTTTACCGGCTCCGATGCGGCGTTGATAAAGCAGTTGTAGACCGTGCGGTCATAAAAATCCGTCTGATTCACCAGCTGGCTGTCCATCCGCGGATGGTCTCCGGTAATCACGATCACGGTATCCTCAAAGAAGGACTGTTCCCGGCACCACTCCACAAATTCCGTGATCTGGCGGTCATTGCAGTCGATGGCGTTTTTCAGCGTGGTATCATACTGATTTCCGCACCGGTTGCAGCGGTAGCCGCCGACATGGTGCAGATCGATGGTCTGCATGGTAAAGTTGAACGGTTTTCCTTCGGCGGCAAGTCCGAGCAGTTCTTTTTTGGCAATGCGGAACAGAATCTCGTCCTCAAAGCCCCACCAGACGTTGTAGTCCTCCGGAATTTCTCCCTTTTCGATTGCCGTCTCGTGGTCGTAAATCCGGTAGTCGCCGTGGACGCCGAGGTAGGTAGAACATCCCGCAAAGGCGCGGTCGGAGCCAAGCAGGAATTCCTGCGTGTACCCTCTTGCGGCAAGGATGTCCCCCAGCGTGGTCAGACCGTTGGCAAACTTTCCGTCCCGTCCCATGGCGTTATGCGATTTGTTTCCGAACACGGCAAGAGAAAACGGCACGCCGGAGGTCGTCCCGAACAGAGCCCCCATCGTCCAGCCGGTGCCCGCAATACTGTGGAAGCCGCCCA
Organism: uncultured Eubacteriales bacterium; assembly: GCA_934481515.1. Taxonomy (GTDB): domain Bacteria; phylum Bacillota; class Clostridia; order Oscillospirales; family CAG-272; genus UMGS1865. The sequence goes on along the minus strand of CAKSPO010000017.1, from coordinate 8,542 downwards.
GCTTTTTCCCACCGGAGAAAGAAACGTTTTCCCTCGCCAGTGCGGTCAGCCGCGGCATATAATTGATTGCCTGCGCCCCGCCGTCCTCGGCGGAGGCATATGTGGTCTCCAAACTTTCCACATATATATAAATGAGGTTTTTGGTTTTTCCGTCCGCTGTGATGGCAACCTGATTCGGATCGACATAATACTGCTCATAGAGATCCGTTTTCCCGGCGCTCCCCTGAATGTACTCCGGGATGCGAAAGGAAAACGCCGCATAAATGACCGATGAAAGCAGTCCCGCAACGCAGAGCCATGTACCGGTAAGACGCAGGATATGCCAGACACGCCCTTTGTCCCAGAGCAGAATCACGAGTCCGACATAGCCGAGAAGAAATACCAGAATCGGCGGGAGGCAGGGTTCAAGAATCTGCTCGACGGTTCCGACGCCCGTCCCGCCCAGCGGAGACAGAATTGTATACAGTACCTCTCCGAATGCCATATTGAAATTCGCCTTATAATACAGCCCCGCCACAACGAACGAAACCGCCAGAAGGTAAATGACACCGACGCCGACCGCGCGCCATACCCGCCGGGCAGTCGTCGGCTCGGGCTTGTTCTTTTTTTCTTTCTTTATTTTCTGTTCCAAGAGTTTCTCCTTTGCAAAAAGCGGCATGCGCCGTCGTATGCTTCCGTCGGATGCTTCCATCGGATGCTTCATCTCCGTTTTTATATTATACCTCGACCGCCCCCTTTTTGCAAGGAGGCGGTCGAAAAATTCAAAAACGATTCAAAAAGTTTTGCCGGTTACGGGGAGAGCGGTTCTCCCCACAGGATGGGCTTTCCTTCTGCGAGAGAGCGTTTCACATCCAGAATCCGCTGATTGGAGGAACCGCGAAAGCGCAGGGAAATGTCTTTTTTGGCAAGGACAAACCGTCCGTCCACCAGCACATCAATCAGGGAAAGCATCTCGTCAGTCACCTCACATCTTGGGTGACTTACCTCGCAGTGCGGGGGACTTGTCTCGCAGCGCGGGCGGGATTCTTTTCCGGTCAGCTCTTCCCAGCAAAAGCCCGTAAAACACCAGACGGTCTTTCCGGGGCACTCCCGGCGGAACCGGTGCAGAAACGGAACCAGCGCCCGCTGATTGGACGGCTCCATCGGATCCCCGCCCAAAAGCGTGAGTCCGTTGATATATGCCGGGCGGCAGGAACGGATCAGCTCGTCCTCCGTTTCGCGTGTGAACGGCTTCCCGTAGGAAAAATCCCAGGTTTCGGGTTGGAAGCAGCCTTCGCAGCGGTTGGTGCATCCGGAGACAAACAGCACAGTTCGAACGCCGATCCCGTTGGCGATGTCGCAGGTCTTGATCGCGCCGTAATTCATATCCGCCGCCTTACAGGTGAAGCACCCGTTCCCGGATTTCCTGCGTTCTGCCCTGATTCCAGAACTGCGTTCCGATATACCCGCAGGTGCGACGCGCCACGTTCATTTTGCTCTGATCGGTGTTTCCGCACCTGGGGCACTTCCAGATCAGCTTTCCTTCCTCTTCCACAATTCCGATCTCCCCGTCCCAGCCGCAGACCTGACAATAATCGGATTTGGTGTTCAGCTCCGCGTACATGATGTTTTCATAAATGAACTTCATCACCGCCAGTACCGCCTCCAGATTCTGCTGCATGTTCGGCACCTCCACATAGCTGATGGCGCCGCCGGGAGAGAGTTGCTGGAACTGTGCCTCAAACGAAAGCTTGGAAAATGCGTCGATCGGTTCGGTCACATGGATGTGGTAGCTGTTGGTGATATACCCCTTGTCGGTGATGCCCGGAATGATGCCGAACCGCTTTTGCAGGCACTTTGCAAACTTATAGGTGGTTGACTCCAGCGGCGTTCCGTACAAACTGAAATCAATATTGTGTTCCGCCTTCCACTTTTTGCAGGCATCGTTCAGATACTGCATCACGGAAAGTGCAAAGGGCGTGGCTTCGGGATCGGTGTGGCTCTTTCCGGTCATGTATTTAACGCACTCATAAAGTCCCGCATAGCCAAGCGAAATGGTGGAATAGCCGCCGTAAAGGAGCTTATCGATTGGTTCCCCTTTTTTCAGCCGCGCCAGTGCGCCGTACTGCCAGAGGATGGGGGCAACGTCGGAAAGAGTTCCCTTCAGCCGCTCGTGGCGGCACATCAGCGCTCTGTGACAGAGTTCCAGCCGCTCGTCAAAAATCTTCCAGAACTTTTCCATGTTCCCGCCGGAGGAAAGTGCGATGTCCGGAAGGTTCAGCGTAACGACTCCCTGATTGAATCTGCCGTAATACTTCGGCTTCCCGTTTTCGTCCACGTAAGGGGTCAGGAAGCTCCGGCACCCCATGCAGGTGTAGCAGTGTCCCTCTCCGTTCCGGTCTACCTTCAGCTCCAGCATTTTCTTTTCGGAAATGTAGTCCGGAACCATCCGCCGCGCCGTGCATTTTGCCGCGAGGCGGGTCAGATAATAATAAGGAGAATCCTCGCGGATGTTCTGCTCCTCCAGCACATAGATCAGCTTCGGGAACGCCGGCGTGACATAAACGCCGCTCTCATTCTTTACGCCCTCACAGCGTTGCAGAAGGGTCTCCTCAATAATCATTGCAAGGTCTTTCTTCTCCTGCTCGCTTCTCGCTTCCCCAAGATACATAAACACCGTCACAAACGGAGCCTGTCCGTTGGTGGTCAGAAGGGTGATGACCTGATACTGGATGGTCTGCACGCCGCGGCGGACCTCGTCGCGCAGCCGCTTTTCTACCATTGCGGAAAGGTGCTCCTCCGAGATCGAGACACCGACCTCCCGCAGCTCCTCCCGCAGCTCCCGGTAAATCTTTTCCCGGCTGACCTGCACAAAGGGTGCCAGATGCGTCAGAGAAATGCTCTGCCCGCCGTACTGGTTGCTTGCCACCTGCGCAATGATCTGCGTGGCAATGTTGCAGGCGGTGGAAAAGCTGTGCGGACGCTCGATCATGGTTCCGGAAATGACCGTGCCGTTTTGCAGCATGTCCTCCAGATTGACCAGATCGCAGTTGTGCATATGCTGTGCGTAATAATCGGTATCATGAAAATGAATGATACCCTCCTCATGCGCCTTTACGATGTCTTCCGGCAGAAGAATCCGCGTGGTGATATCGCGGCTGACCTCTCCTGCCATATAGTCTCTCTGAACGCTGTTGACCGTCGGGTTCTTGTTCGCGTTCTCCTGTTTTGCTTCTTCGTTGCAGCATTCGATCAGACTCAGAATCTTTTCATCCGTCGTATTGGAGCGGCGAACCAGTGCACGGTTGTAGCGGTAGGTGATATAGGTCTTTGCGACCTCATACGCTCCGTGCGCCATAATCTGTTTTTCCACCAAATCCTGAATCTCTTCCACGCTCGGTGCGCGGTTCATCCGGATGCAGTTCAGTTCCACCGCCTCTGCAATCCGCCGGATCTGCATCGGCGTCATCCGCGCCTCCTCCGCCACCGCATTGTTCGCTTTTGTAATCGCAGTGATGATCTTGGAAAGATCAAAGCTGACCTCACTGCTGTTTCTCTTGATGACCTTCATTCCTGCCTCCGTTCGTCTGTGATAATAAAATAGCAAACCATATATAACTCCGGCATCGTGCATTTTGGCGAATGCCGATCTTCTCAAAATTGTATTCCGGCTCCGAAGCAACGGATGGAAACACGCATCCTGCGGATTCCCTATACACCCGACGGAATTTTGTGTCAACAATCGCTCGAATGCGCGGGAGCTCTGCCCCGCAGAGCGCGGATGCTTGTCCCGCAAGCTTCCCTGTGCGTAATTATGCTACAAGCAAAAATGCTTGCTTGCAAGGGCATTTTTGTGCCGCCCGCCAAGGCGCACAGCCGCGCGAATGCGCGGGAGCTCTGCCCCGCAGAGCGCGGATGCTTGTCCCGCAAGCTTCCCTGTGCGTAATTATGCTACAAGCAAAAATGCTTGCTTGCAAGGGCATTTTTGTGCCGCCCGCCAAGGCGCACAGCCGCGCGAATGCGCGGGAGCTCTGCCCCGCAGAGCGCGGATGCTTGTCCCGCAAGCTTCCCTGTGCGTAATTATACCATATCCTGTGTTCTTGTCAAGTCGTCGTTACAACATTTTGTGATTTCAAAGAAAAAATCTTTTTTCGGTCTTCTCAACCGGGCACCCCACCCGGCACTTTTTCGAAGGATGGCACAAGACAGCGGGAAACGCCATTGTATCGCGTTCCCCGCTTTTTGCGTTCTGCACGTTTTCGGTTCCTTCGGAAAGAATCAGACGATTTCCTGACCGGTAAGCCCGTAGGATTCCGCCAAGCGACGGAATGCCGGAAGAGCGCGTTCAATCTGCCCGGTCTGTACGCAATAGGAAATCCGGACATACCCGGAACAACCGAAGCTGTCGCCCGGAACCAGCAAAAGCTCCTCCTTCTTTGCCCGCTCCGCAAACGCCGCGGCATCCGGCTCCGGTGAGCGGAGAAACAGGTAAAAGGCGCCGTCCGGTCTGACAGCCGAAAAGCCGTATGCGGTCAGAGAACGATAAAGCAGATTCCGGTTGGCATCATAGGTTGTCAGATCAGGGCGAAGCTCCAGAACCGCCGGAATCATATGCTGAAACAGGCTCGGTGCGCAAACGTATCCGAGCGCCCGCCCGGCACCGCAGATCGCCTGATAGAGCATCTGCGCATTTACGTCATCCGGCGAAACCAATACATAGCCAATCCGTTCTCCGGGCAGGGACAACGACTTACTGAAGGAATAGCAGACAATCGTGTTGCGGTAATAGGACGGAATGTACGGCACCCGGATGCCGTCATAGACCAGCTCCCGGTACGGCTCGTCCGCAATGAGACGGATTACGGTCCGGTACTTTTCCTCTGCCGTCTCCAGCAACCGCGCAAGGCGGCAAATGTTTTCTTCCGTCATCACGGCTCCGGTCGGGTTGTTCGGGGAGTTGACAATCACTGCCCGCGTCCGCTCCGTTACCGCATGCTCCAGCGCGTCAAAATCCGGCTGGAAAGTGCTTCTGTCGCAGGGAACGGAAATGACCCGCGCACCGGTCTGTTCCGCAAACACCCAATATTCCGGGAAACACGGCGTCAGAAGGATTACCTCATCTCCAGGCGTCAGCACCGCCTGCAGGGCAACCGACAGAGAAGCCGACGCACCTGCCGTCAGATAGATCAGCTCCGGATCGGCTGCAAAATCAAACCGCTTCCGGACATTCTCCGCAATCGCACGGCGTGCAACCGGATCCCCCTGTGCGCTGGTATAGCCGTGAAGCAAAACCGGATCGCATTCCTTTAACAGCCGGATCAGCTCTTCTCTGAGCTTCTCCGGTGCCGGAATGCTCGGATTTCCGATGCTGAAATCAAAAACGTTTTCGTTCCCGATTTCCGCTTTCCTCTTTTTTCCGTATTCAAACAGTTCCCGGATCGCCGAATGATTGGCGCCCAGCCTCCGCATCTTTTCGTTTTCCATAGATTCTCCTTTCTTAATTTTCACAACCGGAATCCGACTTTTCCGGAGGATGGATTCGTTTATTCAAAAGCTTCCCGCAAGCACGCTTCCGCCGCCGGATGTCCGCGGAAGGTCACACGAGCCGGTCTGGTTCCCCGAATCCGCAATGAGACCAATTCTCCGTCGGCGGTCGCAAAATCCACGACCCTTCCCCCTTTGGCGCAAAGCCCCGTCACCCGGATATTCTGCCATTCCGGCGGACAGGCAGGAAGCAGCTCCACCGTATCCATGGTGGATTGCAGCAGCATTTCCGTCAGCGCCGAAAGAGCGCCGAAGTTGCCGTCAATCTGAAACGGCGGATGTGCGCACAAAAGGTTCGGATAGGTTCCGCCGTTTTGCGAATAGGAAATCCCGTAGGCATCGCTCAGCCGAAGCTGACGGCGGATCAGAGAGAACGCCCGCTCCCCGTCGTGCAGGCGTGCATAGAAATTGCTTTTCCATGCAAGGCTCCAGCCCGTTCCTTCCTCCCCGCGCATTTCCAGCGTCCGGCGGCAGGCATCGGCAAGCTCCGGCGTGGTTTCCGGAGACACCTCATGTCCGGGATGCAGTCCGTAAAGGTGAGAGACATGGCGGTGATGCACCTCTGTCTCCGGTCGCTCCCCGAACCATTCCAAAAGTCGCCCGTCTGTCCCGACTGTCGGTGCGTACAGCTTCGGCAGTTCTTCCCGCACGCGGGAGAGAACCGGGTCGGAGATGCCGAGCACTTCAGCGGCGCGGAGCAGATTCGCAAACAGCTCCCGGACAATTGCCATGGTCATTTCCGTCGTTTCGGAAACGGCGGCGGGAGAGCCGCTTTGAAGGTACCGGTTTTCCGGAGACGTGGACGGAAAAACCGCACGGCTCCCGTTTGGAAGTGTCTCCAGCTGCGACAGATAAAATTCCGCCGCCCCCGCTAAGATCGGGTAAATTTCCCGCAGAACCGCATCATCCGGCAGGTACTCATAATATTCATACAGGCAATGACAGAGCCAACCGCCCGCCGCATTCCAGAAGGCACAATGCGTCCATCCGGCGGCAGGCTGTGCGTGCCGCCAAAGATCGGTGTTATGATGGCAGACCCAGCCCGGTGCATGATAAAGCACCCGTGCGCATTCTTTTCCCGTAACGGAAAGCTCCCGGATCATGTCGCAGAGCGGCAGATAGCATTCGGCAAGATTTGCCGCAAGCGTCGGGAAATAATTCATCTCCGTGTTGATGTTGAGCGTATAACCGGAATGCCACGGCGGCAGAAGCGCCGCATTCCAGATCCCCTGCAAATTCATCGGCTGGCTTCCGGGGCGGGATGCGGAAATGGTCAGATAACGACCGTAGTGAAAAAGCAATACCGGCAACGCCGCGTCGGAGCCTCCGGTGGCATACCGTTCCGTGCGGCATTTGGTCGGAATGTCCGCCATGTTGTCACTGCCGACAAACAGCTTCACCCGGTCAAACAGCTCCCGGTAGTCCGCAATGTGGGCTTGACGCAAGGTATTGTAATCCGATGCCAAGGCACGGTCAAGCGCATCGCGGCAGAGCGAAACGCAGGGCTTTCCCTCCGTCACAGGATCCCGCAAAAATCCGGAAAAAGAGGTTTCTGCGCAGAGAATCAGTTCGAAAAAGGTCGCAGACCGGATCTCAATCCGGTCACCGCAAAATGCAACGGAACCGTCCGTGCGGGGACGAACCGCGCAGTAAAATCCGATTCCGTGACGGTCGTCGCGGTAAAACCCGCTACGGTCGGTACGTGCAAGGTTCTGCTCGGAATTTACAGGGCATTCTCCTTTGAGTGCAAGCTCCCCGGACTCCGTAAAAACGCCGGACAGAAGGACAGAGGTCAGGAAAACATCTGCATCCGTTCTTCCTCCGCTGCAATCCAGACGAAAAATCAGCGCCCGCGCAGGAAACGAAACAAACAACTCCTGACGAATCCGGATGCTTCCCTTCCGGTAGGTCACGGTATGCACGGCACGGTCAAGGGAAAGCACCCTGCGATACCCGCTGACCCGTCCGGCCGGTGCCGATAAGCGGATGTTCAGTTCCCCCAGCGGCAGATATGCTTCCGAGCCGTAGGAAAGGAACCCGTTCCGGATAACCTCGTCCGCCTCTGTATACCGCCCCTCCCGTACGAGAGCCAGCGCCTGCACGTAAGCTTCATTCTTCCCGCAATATTCTCCCTGTCGCGGATATCCGGTCCAAAGCGTGTCCTGATTCAGGAAAATCCGGCACTCCGAGGTTCCGCCGAATACCATCGCGCCAAGGGAGCCGTTTCCCAACGGATAGGCTTCCTCCCACACCCGGGCGGGAGAGCGGCTGAACAACATCAGCGAGTCTTTTGCCTGTCTGATTTTCTCCATTTCGTCCACCTCCACACAAATGCCGGAACCCGGCACCGTCTCCAAAAGCCGCAAAATCGTTGTCAGGCAAGACCACCCGAACACATTATCCCGATTTTACGTCTATTTTATCATACGGAGTCAGAAAAAGCAAGCGCTCAGGTGACATTTTCGACGCGGTTCTTCCATTTGTACCAATACGGCGCAGAAGGCTGAAAAAGTATCGGAAAAGCGCTTGACAGAAACGCCGTAATGTGCTATACTAAAACGTACTGCGAACAAAGAGTCCTCCAAGAAACACCTCTGTTTCCGGACGGCTCCGGCAGAAAAGAATAGATTGGGGTGTAGCCAAGCGGTAAGGCACCAGACTTTGACTCTGGCACTCGTCGGTCCGAATCCGGCCACCCCAGCCAGCACAAAAGGCACCCTGCGGGTGCCTTTTGTGCTGGCTGGGATGCTAAGGCTTCGCCGGGCATTTGCGCTTGTCGCAAATGCGTCGGTTCGCATTCGCCGCCCGAAGCTCTGCAAGCCCGCTTGCAAGGCGCAGGGCGTGCGAATCTTCGCCAAAGACGAATACCCGGTCAGTTCCATTGATTGCTATGCCGAGGAAACGGAAAAGATCACAAGATTTCTCCCGTTTTTTCTGCCCTGAATTTTTTCGGAGTTTCATAGATCCCTTTTGCCCTTTTCGATGCTGTGTCCGGACTCGGACTCACGAAAAGGGCTTT
>CAKSPO010000016.1 GCA_934481515.1 uncultured Eubacteriales bacterium | reverse complement strand
TTCTGTTCAGGCAATTTACTTTTGATCTGAGTTTCACCTCTTCCTCCCCTTGTTCGATTTTCTATGAATTAAATTCCTATAAAGCAAAAAAGATTTGAAACTCTCCCTTGTGGAGAGTTTTTGCTTTATAAAAGCTTATTTTGTAAAAAATAAACAGAAAAAATCCTTCGGATTTTCGATAAGGTCATGATGTTTCATCAAAGCCAAATCGCCATCCGAAGGATTTTTTATTTACGAACGCTGTCAAATGATTTCTTCTCCTTTTCTGCGATATGCGCCGGGAGTAATCCCATAGTAAGACTTGAAAAGCTTTTTGAAATGGGACTCCGAGGAAAAGCCGCAAAGAGAAGCAATGGTAAAAATATTATAGGAAGTGGTTGTCAACAATTCAGCGGCGTGCTTGACGCGGAGAGAAAGGAGATATTCGTGCGGAGATTTTCCGAGATTGCTTTTGAAGAGTCTGCACAGATGTGTCGGAGAATATCCGGTCAGCTTTCCGAGCGTTTCCAGATGCACGGTTTCTCCAAGATGGGAATCCATATATTCCATTGCAAGGATTACGCCGGGATGGTACTGTCCTTTGGTATCCAAAAGCTCGGAAAGCGCAGAGAGTAAACACAAAAAAGTGCCGTTTTGCTCCAACCGCATCACCAGTAGATCGGATTTTGACAGTTCATGAATTTTTCGGAAGATTTCCTCAAACTTGTTTCCGCCTGGGAAAAAAGCAGGAAATTTTTCAAGCAATGGCGTTATTTCCGCTTCTCCCTGTGGTAAATCAAAATAGATGGTATAGCAGGAAAAGCTTCCTCTGCTGCTGATTGCGGTTCCGGGCGCGCAAAAGCGAATGTCACCATAATCGATCCGATGCCATTCTTTTCCGGCACGATAAGAACCGCCGGAGGTGGAAAAGAAAAAGCCAAGCTCATAACACCCGCTGATTCTCTCCTGCCGTCCTGTTCTTGCCAGTGAATCCGAATTGAATTTGCTCACATGACAGATTCTGGGGCAAAGTAAAAAGGGAATTGACGTTATTTCATCGGTCATTTCCTTCACCTCCGGATGTTTGAAAATCGCACGAATATGTGGGTTTATCACATTGAATTGTAATAAATTATAGCATATAATTGAACAAGAGTCAATACCGGAATTTCGGAAAAATAAAAAAACGGAGATGCTTTTATGGATGCTTTACAGGACATCAGAAAAACGGAAGAGACACTTTACCGATCGGTGAGGAATCTTCCGATCATTGATTTTCACAACCATCTGAACGTGCAGGATCTATACACCGACCGGAAATACCGGAACATCACGGAAATGTGGATTGCGTCGGATCCTTACAAGCATCGCGTCATGCGGATTCTCGGCGTTCCGGAACGGCTGATCAGCGGGGATGCGGATGACGAGGAGAAGTTTCATGCCTTTTGTAGGGCCTTTCCGATGTCAGCCGGAACGCCGGTATACGATTGGGCAAAAACAGAGCTGAAATCGATTTTTGAAACCGACCTTTTGCCTTCCCCGGAAAACGAAAAAGAACTTTGGAAGCTCACCGGAGATTATCTTTCGCAGCACGGAGCCGCAACGATTCTGAGTCAATTTCATGTGGAATACGCGGCACCCTGTGCCTCTTTGACGGACGACCTTTCCGTTTTCGGAAAGAACGGAATTTATCCGTCTTTGCGCGGGGACAACCTTCTTACTCCGAACGCGACGATGACGGAAGCACTCGGAAAAGAGACCAATCTGCCGATTCACAGTCTTTCGGATTATCTTGCCGCCGTCGCCTGCCGTCTCACGGCGTTTAAAAAAGCGAACTGCTTTTTTGCCGACCACGCTGTAGACAGCGGTAGCCGGTTGATTGCCCCGCATGGAGAAGAAAGCTTTGCGGATGCAGCCAGCCTGTTTGACGCACGGATGCAGGGAAAACCGCTGGATGCAAACGAAAAGGATCGGCTGTCCTCTTATCTTTTGTTCCGTCTTGCCGGTCTGTATGCCAAAAACGGCATGGCGCTTCAATTGCATATCGGTGCGGAGCGTGAAACCTCTGCAAGACTGAGAAGAATCACCGGACCTGCCGGCGGATACGCCGGAAGCGGAGCACCGACGGATATCCGCGCTCTTGCCACGTTTCTTGCGGCTGTGGAGGATGGGGAATACGGCTTGCCGCGCATCATTCTTTACAACCTCAATCCGGCGGACAATGCGGCGTTTTCCACCCTGTCCGGTTCTTACAGCATCGACGGGTGCCGCGGTTCTGTTGTAAACGGCGCCGCATGGTGGTGGAACGACCATCGCTACGGAATCCGGAACGTACTGGAAAATACCATGGCATACAGTGTTCTTTCTGTTTTTCCGGGGATGGTGACCGATTCCAGAAGTGTTGCGTCTTTTGTACGCCATGATTATTTCAGACGGATTCTGTGCGGATTCCTTGCGGAAAAAGCGGCAGAGGGAGCTTTGCCGACGGATCTTTCCCTGCTGGAAACCATCGCAGAGAAGCTGTGCTACGGGAATGCAAAAGATTATATCATTGAAAAAAAGGAGAAATGAATATGAAAAATCCGGATCATCGCATTGCAGTTGTAACGGGAGCCGGCGGAACGCTCTGCTCCGAGATTGCTATTCGTCTTGCCGAGGACGGCGTTCATGTGTTTCTGGTCGGAAGAACGGAGGAAAAGCTGGTTGCGACGGCGGAAAAAATCCGTGCGTTTGGACGCGGTCAGGCATCTGTTTTTGCCTGTGACGTCACCGACCGCACCGGCGTAGAGGCTCTCGCGGAGGAAGTCCGGAAAGCCGGCGGATGCGACTATCTGATCAACGGTGCCGGCGGAAACAATTCCAAAGCCATGCCGACCATCACAAAGTTTGATCCGCGCGAGCTGACGGGCGAGATGCCGGAGGGAACCCGCGGACTGTATGATATTGATATGGAAGCCTTTGAAAGCGTTCTCCGCATCAATACCATGGGAACGGTCATTCCGACCATGGCATTTGCCAAGCAGATGGCGGAAAAAGGTCGCGGAAGTGTCATCAATTTTGCGTCTATGAACAGCTATTGCCCGTTGACCCGGTGCTTTGCTTATGCGATGAGCAAGGCGGCGGTAAGCAATCTGACCCAGTCTTTCGCGGCATATTACGCGCCGGCAGGCATCCGTATCAATGCCATTGCACCCGGATTTATGGTCAACGAGCGCAGCCGCGCTTATCTCGGAACGGTGGAGGAAGGGCTCACCGCACGCGGCGCGAGCGTGATTTCCCACACACCGATGGGACGTTTCGGCGAAGCGCGGGACCTGGTCGGCTGCGTGAAGTGGCTGCTGGACGAAGAGGCTTCCGGCTTTGTGACCGGAATCACAATTCCGGTGGACGGCGGATTCTTGACGCTCGGAGGCGTATGATATGATTCTTACGGATTATTTCAGAAGCCAACCGGATGCCACATGGGATTTTGCCGTGCAGTCCGGTGTCCGGCACGGTGTGATACGCCTGCCGGAGGACGATCAGTTTGATCTGAACGACTATTCCCATTGGGAGACCGTTTACCGGCGTTTTACCGATTTCGGAATCACGCCGCTTGTGATTGAGCCGATGCCGGTCTGCGTACACGAGCATATCAAGGCAGGAGACGCGGAGCGCGACCGGAGCATTGAAAAGGTCATCCGGATGTTCCCGATTATGCAGAAGCTTCATATTGATACCATCTGCTTCAATTGGATGGCATACATCGGTTGGTTGCGTACCCGCGCAGACTACCCGGAGCGCGGCGGCGCACGGGTGACGGAATTCAACATGGCGGATTTTGAGCCGACCGGTCAGGCGATCACTGCCGATCAGCTTTGGAAAAATTACGAGTATTTTATCCGCGCGGTTATTCCGGAGGCGGAAAAATACGGAGTCCGCTTGGCATTGCACCCGGACGACCCGCCGGTGCCGCGTCTTGGCGACGTGGAACGGATCATGATTTCCAAGGCGAATATCGAAAAGGCGGTTTACGGAATCGTCGAAAGCGACAGTCTTGGGGTCACTCTGTGCCAGGCGAACTTCTACATCATGGGGGAGGATCTGAAAAAGACCATCCGTGACTTTGCAAAGAAAATTTATCTTGTTCATTTCCGGAACACCGTCGGAACACCGGAGCATTTCCGCGAAACCTTCCATGACAACGGAGCGCTGGATATGGCGGATTTGATGAAGACCTATGTTTCCTGCGGCGTGGACGTGCCGGTGCGGGTGGATCATACTCCCACCATGGCGGGAGAGCTGTCTCAGCACGCGGGCTATGACGCGATGGGAAGACTGTTCGCCATCGGGTATCTGAAGGGCATTCTGGATGCCGTCGAACGAAAGGGGAAAACCAAATGATTACCATTCAGAATCAGATCGTAAAAAAGCAGCCGAATTTCTGGAGCCACTGCCTGTTTCATCCCACCGATGCCGTAGAGGACCCGTGGGGCAAGCGGATTCTTGACCGGATGGCGGCGGATCACTCCATCCGCACGGTTCGGATTTATGCCATGCTGGAGGACATCGTTTACCGGGACGGAGAGGGAAATCTGCAATACGATTTCCGTCTGAACGATCTGCGCCTCGATTATCTGGTCTCCTGCGGATACGATCTTCTGATCGCGTATACGGCAATGCCGGAGTGCATCGCCTCCAATCCGCACAGCCAGACCAGCCATTCCAAAAACAAGACCCGCTACAAAGGGAAAATGTTCAACACCTCGGCACCCTCCGATTACGCTCTTTGGGAGGAGGTTTGCTATCAATATACCAAGCATCTTGTGGAACGGTACGGGCTGGAACGGGTCTGCGGATGGCATCTGCACTGCTGGAACGAGCCGGATCTCGACGGCTTCCTTCTGTGGGAGTATCGCGGAGCCACTCCGGAAAACCAGCAGAAGCGGCTGGAAACCTACTGCAAGATGTACGAAAGCTTTGCACATGCCTTGGATCGGGTTTCGGAAAAGCTCCGCATCGGCGGACCTGCACTGGCAATGCGCATCAAATTTCTGGATGGCTTCCTCCGGTTTGTCAAGGAACGGAACCTGCATCTGGACTATATCGCACTGCACAATTACGGGACACATCCGCAGGAGCTACATGATGGAATTGACCGTCTGACCGTTGCAAACAATATCAGAAATCAGACGGAATACATGCAGGTCATCAACGATTGCGGCTTCGGCGACCGTGAAATCATTGTGGACGAATGGGGTGCCTGCAGTCACGGGTATGCCAATATGGAAGAAGCGCCGGAGCTGATCTTCCGTGAGACCGAGGTATTTTCGGCATATTACGCGAAGCTGATCCATGAAATCATTCGCTCCGGCTTCCCGATTTCCCAGATGGAAATCTGCCTGTCCGGTCAGCACGAAATGACCGAAGATTTTTCCGGCTTCCGGAACTTCTTCACCCTGCATTTCATCGCCAAGCCGATCTACAATGCGTATATCCTCGCTTCCAGACTGCACGAAAACCTGCTTGCCGCAACCGGCGTCGGAGAGAATACCTATGTTGTCCCGACCGGCAACGGAGCAGGCGCATACAGCATTCTTCTGAGCCATTCCTCCGAGTATTTCGAAGAGAATCTGCCGGATTGCACGGAGACCGTGGCATTCGAAGCGCCGATTGAAGGCAAGACCGTGACAGTGTATTGCATCGACCGGAACACGACCAACCCCTACCGCCTTGCCATGCGGAAGCAAATCGGGAAGAACCCGACCGAAGAGGAGATTCGGGAGCTTCGCGAGGAAGGAAAGCTCAAGCCGGTACAGCAGTTTGTCGCAACTCCGGAGAAGAACAAGGTTCATCTGACCCTGACTCCCAACAGTACCTTCCTGATTACCATTTCCGAATAATTGAGGAAACGACCTGTAAAAGGGGCGCCGCACATTCGTGCGGCGCCCCTTTTACAGGCAACCCCAATGAACCGCCTTCAAAGGAGAACCCAAAACCACTTTTCCAACAAGCATTTTTGTGTCGCATCAATGCTGCCGTTTGGAAAAACGGGTGGCATTTTTTGAGAAAACAATTGTGAATTTTTCTGCCTGACGTCGGCTGTGTTCAGCCGCGGGATACCTTGATTTCCGGAAGCAGTGCGGCAATGTCCTGCGGAAGCGGGGGAAGCGTTCCGGCACGCAGACAGGCGGCGCTTCCGAAGGCGACCGCACGGCGCAGGCACTCCGGCTTGCTTTGCCCCTCTGCAAACGCCTGCAAAAACCCGGCAATCGAGCTGTCTCCGGCACCAATGGTGGAAACGGCGGAAAGCACCGGCGGCTCAGCGCGGAAAAGTCCTTCTTTACAGCAAAGCATCGCCCCGCGTGCACCAAGCGATACCATGACGTTTTCAATGCCGTTTTCCTGCAGTGCACGGCATCCGTCGGTGCATTCCGCAAAGGTGCGCACCGACGTTCTTAAGAAGCCGGAAATTTCTTCTTCATTCGGCTTTATCAAAAAAGGTGCCACAGCTGTAAGGTCTTCTGTCGAGAAGGACTTGGAATCCACAACCACCCGGATTCCGCGTTCGCTGAGAGAAACCAAAAACTGCCGGACGGCACTCATCGACATTCCGTCCGCAACCCTTCCGGTAAAGGTCAGAATGTCTCCCGGCGAAAGGGCGGCAAGGTCGGAAATCTCTTTCAGAACGGAGTCGTCCAGCGGAAATCCGGAAAAGCTGATGCGCGTTTCCGAGCCGTCCCCGGCATGCAGGGTCAGGTTTTCCCGGATGCTTCCGGGCTTTTCCGAAAAGACACAGGAAAGCCCGTCCTTTTTCAGCGCCTCCCGGTAAGGTGCGACATTTTCCGCACCGACAAAAATGAGAGCGACGGAATCGGTGCCGTTATATTTCAGCGCACGGCTGATATTGACTCCTTTTCCGCCGGCGTCTCTGGAAATCACCGTCGCGGCGTTTTCGGATTTTATGCGCAACTCGGGCAGACTTGCATGAACATCGATCGCAGGGCATAGCGTCAGTGTCACAATTTTCATTGCAGAACTCTCCTTCGTTTTTTTTTTGCGTTCTGTAAAAAGAATTTTTTATAGCGCTTTCCTTTGGCGCTTCTCCGAATCTCTTTGATTGTAAAACGGGTGTGCACAGCTTTTTTCGTGTCGGAAAGACACGGGAAAAGACGGATTTTTCATAACGATTTTTGTGTCGGAGCCAACAGGTTCCGACCTTTTTTTTGCTCCGTCCGTGCTAAAATGAAAAACGGATACTGAATGGCGTGCCAAAGGAGCGGCGGAAGGAGAAAACAGATGATCAAAAAAAGCGGAGAAATCAGATATGAAAGCCGTGCAGACGTGATGACGGTGCATCTCGGCGGCGAGATTGACCATCACAGCGCGGTCGAGGCGCGGACAGGCATTGATGAACGGATTCTTGCGGAGCGTCCGCAAAAGGTGTATCTGGAGCTTTCCGGTGTGGATTTCATGGACAGCTCCGGACTGGGGTTGATTATGGGACGGTTTGCTCTGGTGCGGCAATACGGCGGAACCCTGTCGGTGCTGGATCCGAGCCCGGCGGTCATGCGGATGATCCGCCTTGCCGGAATGGATCGGATGGTAAGCATTCTGAGAACAAAGAAGAAAGGAACGGAAAAATGAAAAACAGAGTGGATTTCAGTGCGGCAGTGGAAAATGAGATGCATATGACCCTGCCGTCGCTGTCTGTCAACGAAGGAATGGCACGGGCGGCTGTCGCGGCGTTCTGCGCACAGCTGGATCCGAGCGCCGTGGAACTTGCGGACATCAAATGCGCGGTTTCGGAAGCGGTGACCAACTGCATCGTACATGCCTACCGGGAGGAAAAGGGCGAGATTCAGATCGGCGTCAAATTGTGCGAGGGGCGTCTTGTCTGCGTGGAAATCCGGGATCGAGGTTGCGGAATTCCGGATGTCCGACAGGCGCGGGAACCGCTTTTTACCACGGATGCGGGCGGAGAGAGAAGCGGAATGGGCTTTACCGTTATGGAAAGCTTCTGCGACGAGGTACGCGTCAGCAGCCGCGTCGGGAAAGGAACCACGGTGACCCTGCTCAAACGGTTACATAAGTGAGCCGACCGGCTTACGGATTTTCAATGGGGGAAAACCACATGGGAGAGACGACCGTTTACGGGAGAAACGCAGAGCTTTTGGAACGTGTCCGGCAGGGAGACCGGGAAGCGGAGTCCGCACTGATCGAAGAAAATCTCGGACTTGTACGAACCGTGGCAAGGCGGTTTCTGGATCGCGGAACCGAATATGAGGATCTGGTGCAGATCGGAACCATCGGAATGGTCAAAGCGATCCGCTCTTTTGCGCCGGAACGCGGAAATGCATTTTCCACCTACGCCGTTCCGCTGATTGTCGGGGAAATCCGGCGGCATCTGCGGGACAACGGACCGATCAAGGTCAGCCGCATCTACAAAAAGCAGGGGCTTGCACTGATGCACGAGAAAAACCGGATTGTCGCCGAGGAGGGACGGGATCCCGGAATTGCGGAGCTGGCGCAGAAGTGCGGAATCAGCGCCGAGGAGGCGGCGGTTTCACTGGATTCCATGTCGCCGGTGACCTCGCTTTCGGATTATGTCTACGGAGAGGATTCCGTCACCTACGAGGGGGTGCTTGCCGACAGCGAGAGTGAAAACGAAAGCGAACGGATCTGTGACCGGATCGCGCTGGCACAGTGCATCGGAAGACTGCCGCCGATCTGGAAAAAGATCGTGCTGATGCGTTATTACCGCGGCTTTACCCAGCAGGAGACCGCGGATGCACTGGGGCTGACACAGGTACGGGTGTCGCGCGAGGAGAAGAAAATTCTTCAGAGTCTGCGGCGGGAACTGGAGTAATTTCCGTGTCAGATATGTGAAAAATAGGTCAATGTTTTCTGAAAGGTGTTGACATTTTCGGTCATACCTGCTATACTGAAAACAGAGAATGACAGAACCGGAGGTACCATGCAAAAGCGCCATCATTGTTTCAAAACGGAAGGCGCCGCCACCTCGGCGGGAAAGAAAAGAGTGTTGACCGGTGCTCTGATGCTGGCGGGTACGATGCTTTTGTGCGGTGCGGTATTGCTGACCATCAGCGGTGCCGTTGCGGTGCGGGAGAAGGAAAAAATCCTTACGCCGAAAAAGCTGGAAGAAAACCAACCCGCCTACGATTGCGTGCTGGTGCTCGGATGCCGCGTCCATGAAGACGGGAGCCTTTCGCAGATGCTGGAGGATCGTGTCAGAACCGGCGCAGAGTTGGTTTTGAACGGATATGCCGGACGGATCGTCATGAGCGGCGACCGACACGGAACCTACGACGAAGCCGGCGCAATGAGGCGGTATGCGGTATCTCTCGGTGTTCCGGAGGAGTGCATCCTTGAGGACGGAGCCGGATTTTCCACCTTTGAGAGCATGGAGAATCTCGCCAAGGGAAACAGCGGAATGCGCGTCCTGATCGTTACGCAGGAGTACCACCTTCCGCGCACTCTCTACATTGCGGAGCGGATGGGATTGGACGCATACGGCGTTCCGGCGGATCTTCGATCCTACCGGGGGCAGACCAAGCGCAATCTCCGGGAAGTTCTCGCAAGAACCAAAGATGTGGTTTACACGCAGATCCGGACAGGAGCTGCGGAGGACCGATAAAAAACGGAGGTATTCTGAACATGGCAAGATTGGTTTTGAATGAGACATCGTATCACGGCGCAGGATCCGTCAAGGAATTGGTCGGAGAAGTACAGCGTCGCGGCTTTTCCAAGGGATTCGTTTGCTCGGATCCGGATCTGATCCGGTTTGGCGTGACCAAAAAGGTGCTGGACGTACTGGACAGCGCAAAGCTTCCGTATGAAGTATATTCCGATATCAAGGCAAACCCGACCATTGAGAACGTGCAGAGCGGCGTGGAAGCGTTCCGGAAATCCGGAGCCGACTATCTGGTAGCGGTCGGCGGCGGTTCTTCCATGGATACCTGCAAAGCAATCGGTATCATCATTGCAAATCCGGAATACGCGGACGTGCGGAGTCTGGAAGGTGTTGCGCCCACCAAGCACCCGTCCGTTCCGATCATTGCCATTCCGACCACGGCAGGCACTGCGGCAGAGGTCACCATCAACTACGTGATTACCGATACCGAGAAGAAGAGAAAGTTCGTCTGCGTGGACGTGCACGATATTCCCGTGGTCGCCATTGTCGATCCGGAAATGATGTCCAGCATGCCGCGCGGTCTGACGGCTGCAACCGGGATGGACGCACTGACGCATGCCATTGAAGGATATATTACCAAGGGCGCATGGGAAATGACCGATATGTTCCATCTCAAGGCGATCGAGCTGATTTCCGCCAACCTGCGCGGGGCAGTGGCAAACACGCCGGAGGGAAGAGAAGGCATGGCGCTCGGACAGTACATTGCCGGTATGGGATTCTCGAATGTCGGTCTTGGAATTGTCCACTCCATGGCGCACGCACTGGGAGCCGTTTATGATACGCCGCACGGCGTTGCCAACGCGATTCTGCTGCCGACGGTCATGGAATATAACGCTCCGGCAACCGGTGAAAAATACCGTGATATCGCAAAGGCAATGGGCGTTCCCGGAACCGAAAAGATGACGGTAGAGGAATACCGCCGTGCCGCGGTGGATGCCGTCCGGCAGCTTTCTGTCGATGTCGGAATTCCGAAAGACCTGAAGGGCATCGCAAAGGAAGAGGATATTCGCTTCCTGTCCGAGTCCGCTATGGCAGATGCCTGCCGTCCGGGGAACCCGAAGGATCCGACCTTGGAGGACATCATGGCGCTTTACCGCTCTCTGCTCTGATCGGCAGAAACCGGAAAACAAAAAATCATATGCCGGGGATTTCGAAACGGAATCCCCGGTATTTCTGTATACGGATGTTTTTTTCTGAGCGTGTTCAATGACCGGACTGCGGGTGGATCGTACTGCCGCAGTAGGGGCAGACCGGTGTTTCTCCGGGACGGTAAGTGACCTTCGCGCCGCAGCTTTCGCATTCCGCCGTGAGAATGCGATCCTGCGGATTTTTGTTTGTGTTGAGCGTCAGACATTCTCCGTCAAAGAGATACCCGGTCAGATAGCATTCCTGTACGCACCCCTGCAAAATCTTCCGAATCTCTTCCTCCGGAAGCGCCAGCTGAGCGGAAAGCCCGCTGACCGTAAGAATGTTTTCCGAAAGAACGGCGAATATCACCCGCCGCCAGGTCTTTTTCCCGCCGTAAGTGACCCATAGAATCGGAGCGGCATAAAAATCGACACCGGTCAGAACGATTCCTGCTACCATCAGAAAAGTGATACCGTTGGAGGCACCAAGGATAATCATCGGAATTCCGACGACAAAAAGAATGCTGGAAAGGACTGCCGAGAGAAGCAGAGCACGGAGCTTGACGGAAATTTTTTGCATAATCATTCCTCTTTCGTGTATTTTCTGCACTTATTATAGCGGATTTTATGCCGGAAGTCAATATGAAAAGCAGAGAATTCCGCAAAAGCTTTGAAGAAAAGCATAAACCACAAAAAAGACTCATAAAGTGTTCCGAGGTGATGAAACATGCAAAAGATCAGACAATTTCTTTCCCTCTGTTTTGCCGTTTTGATGGTGCTCGGAGGGAATCTGTCGGTGCGAGCGGAAAACGAAACTGTCGGCACCGCGCCGGAAACGACCAAGTCCGAGACGCTTCCTGACATGGGAGTCGAGGAGGGCTCTTTGCATCTGGACTGCAAAAGCGCGATTCTGATGGAAGCCTCCACCGGAACGGTGCTGTATGCGCAAAACGCGGCGGAAGCGCTTCCGCCGGCTTCCGTTACCAAAATCATGACGCTTCTTCTGGTGATGGAAGCGGTGGATGCCGGAACCGTGCATCTGGAGGATCCGGTTACGGTTTCCGCCAACGCGGCTTCCATGGGCGGCTCACAGGTGTTCCTCAAGGAAGGGGAGCAGATGCCGCTGGAGGAAATGCTGAAATGTGTTGTCATCGCTTCCGCAAACGACGCGGCGGTGGCACTTGCGGAATACCTTGCCGGCAGCGTGAACGCGTTTGTGGAGAAGATGAACGCAAAGGCGCGGGAACTCGGTATGAGTGCAACGTTGTTTGAGAACTGCACCGGACTTGACGATACGGCGGAGCGTCACCTGACCAGCGCCCGCGACATTGCCCTGATGTCCCGCGCACTGATTTCACACAAAACCATTTTGAAATACAGCTCCATCTGGATGGATACCATCCGCGACGGAGCCTTCGGATTGACCAATACCAACCGCTTGGTACGCTTCTATCCCGGTTGCACCGGACTGAAAACCGGCTCCACCTCCAAGGCAGGCTTCTGCGTCAGCGTGACCGCAGAGCGGGACGGCTTTTCTTTGATCTGCGTGGTCATGGGAGCCGCCTCCAGGGACATCCGGAACGGGATCGCGACGGAGCTGTTGGACTGGGGCTTTGCCAATTACGGCATTTTCCACGCGGAAGCGGGAAAAACGGAACCGATACCGGTTACCGGCGGAACAAAGCCTTCCGTCCCCGCGGGCTACCCGGCATTTTCCTGCGTTCTGTCAAAGACGGAACTGAAAAATGTCCGCGCAGAGTTGCAATTGCCGGATACGCTTGCGGCGCCTGTCAAAGCACAGCAGGAAATCGGTACGGTAATCTATTCCGCGGGCGGAAAGACCATCGGCACAGTTCCGGTTCAGGCAACGGAGGAGATCGGACAAATCGGCTTTTTTGAGATCTTCCGGCGTATGCTTGCTAAATTTCTCCTGATCTGACAAGGCGTTTCCAAAAGAGTTTTTTTTCATAAAAAATATTCGCAAAAGCAGACTATTTTTGACGAAAATGATCGGCGGTTTTTTGAAAAAGCACTTGTAATCCGAAACCATCTGTTGTATAATAATCCATGCATGAAGATTAATTGTAGTGAAGGATGGTTTCCCGTATGGCAATCAGATTGAATGACAAACACGTAGCGCCTTTTGTAAACGCTTGGGAGTGCGGACAGATGCAGGCGCAGGTGCGCACGGCGGATCAGATGCTCCGGAGCGGAAGCGGCGCCGGAAATGATTTTCTCGGTTGGCTCCACCTGCCGGAGAACTACGACCGCAAGGAATTTTCCGAAATTCTCGCTTGCGCGGAAAAGATCCGCAAGAGCTGTGACGTGCTTGTCGTCATCGGAATCGGCGGATCTTACCTCGGTGCCCGCGCCGTCATTGAATTTCTCAAATCCCCGCTGTACAACAGCCTCCCGAAGAATACCCCCGACATTTATTTTGCGGGGAACTGCATCAGCGCCGACTCTTTGCAGGAGCTTCTTACAATCTGCCGGAACCGTGAGGTTTGCGTCAACGTCATCTCCAAATCCGGAACCACAACAGAATCTGCCGTGGCGTTCCGGGTATTCCGCACTCTGATGGAAGAAAAGTACGGCAGAGAGGGAGCAAAGGAGCGGATTTTTGTCACCACCGACCGGGAAAAGGGAACGCTCAAAAAGTTTGCAACCGCAGAAGGGTACCAGACCTTCGTTGTTCCGGATGATGTCGGCGGACGCTTTTCCGTCCTGACCGCTGTCGGACTGCTTCCCATCGCGGTTGCGGGAATCGACATCAACCAGCTGATGGCAGGTGCCGCAGAGGCAAGCCGTACATATACGGATGCCGACCTTACCAAAAACGATTGCTACCGGTATGCGGCATTGCGTAATATCCTTTACAGAAAAGGAAAAGACATCGAAATTCTGGCGGGATATGAGCCGTTTTCCGCCATGTTCAACGAATGGTGGAAGCAACTCTTCGGCGAGAGCGAAGGAAAGGATCAGAAGGGAATCTTTCCGGCATCCGTCATTTTCTCCACGGATCTGCATTCCATGGGACAGTATATCCAGGACGGCAGCCGTCACATTTTTGAGACCGTCATTGATATTGCAAACACGGGTTCTTCCTTTGAAATCCCGGATGACCCGGACAATATGGACGGACTGAACTTTCTGACCGGAAGAGACCTCAATGAGGTCAAAAAAACCGCTATGCACGGAACCGTACTGGCACACGTGGACGGCGGTGTTCCGAACCTGATTGTGGAGGTCAGCGAAAGAAGTGCGTTTGTGCTTGGGGAACTGATTTATTTCTTTGAGCTTGCCTGCGCCATCTCCGGCTATCTTCTCGGAGTCAATCCGTTTAATCAGCCCGGCGTGGAATCGTATAAAAAGAATATGTTCGCACTGCTCGGGAAGCCCGGCTATGAGGGCATGAAGGCGGAGCTGGAAAAACGACTGGAGGACTGATTTTTCGGAGCTTTTTTCGAAAAACAAAGGAGATTCTCCGAAAATAACTCTTGACTTTGGGATGAAATTTTGGTATAATATGCATGAGGAGATTATAAATCCCGCTTCTCCCCGGATTTTCTGGAGGTAATTGTGTATGTTAAAACTGATTGTTGGTGTAAAGGGAACCGGTAAGACCAAGGCTCTGATCAACCTCGTAAACGGTGCGCTGGAGGTTACCAAAGGTGATGTCGTTTGCGTGGAGAAGGGTGCACAGCTCAGATACGATATCAAACCGGCAGCAAGACTGATCAACGCGGAAGAATATATGATTACGGACGCACAGTCTCTGTACGGCTTTATCGCAGGAATTCTGGCAAGCAATCACGACGTAACGGATCTTTTTGTGGACGGCACTCTGCGGATCTGCAACCGCGATGCCGACGCATTTGAAAAGATGACACTGGAGCTGGAGCAGTTGATCGCAAAGGTCGGCATCAATCTGACCATGACGGTTTCCATGCCGGCCGAGAATTTCCCCGAAACGCTGAAAAAGTTTCTCTGAGTCCCTGATATTGAAAGCTTGATCGTAAAAAGCCGCAGTTCTGCTTCGTTATCGTGGCAGAGCCGCGGCTTTTGCTTGACCCGGAGCAGACCCGAAAAACGAAATCCGGAAGAAAGGAGCCGAAAAATGATTCTGATCATTGCCGAAAAGCCGAGCCTTGCGCGGAACATCGCGGCAGGCATCGGACAGCTGCAAAAACGGACAGGGTATCTGGAGGGAGAAGGGTATCTTGTCACTTGGGCGTTTGGGCACCTTTTTTCACTATGTGATATTGAAGCGTATCAACCGCAAAAAGACGGCTCCTCCCGATGGAGTATGGAAAATCTTCCGTGCTTTCCGAAGGAGTTCCGGTTTGAGTTGCGAAAGGACGATCAGAAGCGGACGGATGCCGGCGTAGCAAGGCAGTTTGAACTGATCCGGACGCTCTGTAACCGTCCGGATGTCGATACCATCGTCAACGCAGGAGATGCCGACCGGGAGGGTGAGATCATCGTCCGCCTTTGTATCCGTTATGCACTGCAGACCGAAAAGACACTGAAGCGCCTGTGGCTGCCGGATCAGACACCGCAGACCGTTGCAAAGGCGCTGACCGAGATGAAGGAGGAGGTCGAATACGATCGCCTTGCCTCCGAGGGCTTTGCCAGAACCTACATCGATTGGCTGTACGGCGTAAACCTGACCCGATACGCCACGCTCAAAACCGGAACGCTTTTGCGTGTGGGACGGGTCATCGTTCCCATTGTCAAGGCGATTTACGACCGGGATCTGACCATCCGGAATTTTGTTCCCGGAAAGTATTTCACCCCGGTCAGCCGGGAAAAGACCAACGATGAAGTTGTAGAGCTGATTTCAAAGAAGCGGTTTGAGCCGGAACAGCTCCGGGAAGCACAGGAGCTGTGCGACCTTTATAACCGCACGGGAGCCAGAGTGCGGAGCGTGAAAAACAAAAAGGACACGCTCTTCGCCGGCAAGCTCTATTCGCTTTCCAAGCTGCAAAACGTCCTGAGCAGGAAATATAAAATGTCCATGAAGGAAAGTCTGGATCTGGTGCAGGGGCTTTACGAAAAAGGGTACCTGACCTATCCGAGAACCAATTCCGAATATCTTGCCACGGCGGAAAAGGATAAAATCCGCCAGATTCTTGCCGGATGCATAAAACTCGGTTATCCGGTACGCTTCAAGGACAGCAAAAGCATTTTTGACGACAGCAAGATCGAGTCCCACTCCGCCCTGACTCCGACGTACAAGATTCCCGCCAAAGCACAGCTGAATGAACGGGAAATGCAGGTGTACTCCACCGTGTTCCGCCGCTTTGTGGCGGTGTTCTGCGCCGAGGATTGCGTGGTGTCCCGGACGGAAATCACCATTGATGTCGGGGAATTGGAAACCTTTGTCCTCAAGGGAATGAGCATTCTGGAAAAGGGATGGACCAAATACGATGATTTTCACCAGAAGGACAAAATCCTTCCGGCACTGAAGGAAGGGGATCTGGTTAATATCCTGTTCCAACCTGCGGAGAAGGAGACCACGCCGCCAAAGCACTATACGGTTGAAACGCTGAATAATTATCTGAAAAATCCGTTCAAGGACGACAAAAAGCAGAACCGGGAGAATCCGGAAAACGAAATCGCCGAAACGACCGACGACGCGGAGGACTACCGCGCCATCTTTGAGGGTTTGGAGCTCGGAACGGAAGCGACCAGGACAGGCATCATCGACAATGCCCGAAAAAGCGGCTATATCGACCTGAAAAAGGATGTCTATACCATCCTGCCGGGCGGGGAATTTCTGGTGGAAGCCCTGACGCAAATGCAGATCAGCATGGACAAGTACAAGACCTCCCAAATGGGTCAGGCACTCAAAAAGGTCTATCACGGAACCATGACCGTGGAAGAGAGCGTCGGACTTGCAGAGGAAGAAATCCGGGAAGTATTCGCAAAAAAAACAGAAGGCGACCTTTCCGCCGACAATGAGACCGGATTTTTCGGCGACATCGTTGCCAAATGTCCCCTGTGCGGCAGAGAAATGAAACGTTTTCGCAATTTCTATGGATGCACCGGTTACCGCGAGGGCTGTAAATTTTCCGTCAATCTTCAGATCTGCGGACGGATGATTTCAATTGCCAACCTCAAAACACTGACGGAGGAAGGACATACTGCCGTCATCCGCGGTTTTGTATCTCCGCGCACCGGAAAGAGCTTTGATGCCGCGCTTCGGCTGGAAAACGGACGGGCGGTTTTTGATTTTTCCGCCTCACGTCCGGCTGCAACGGGCACAGACGGGACAGGAGGCTTTTCCGCCGCATATCCAAATACCGGCGAGGGATCAGCCGGGGAAGATGCACCACCGGACTGCCGCCCGCCTCTGCCGGACGAGCCGCCTCCCGGATATTGACGTCGCATGCGGGAAACTTTTCCACATCTGCAACGGAGCAGGTTCGTGAAAGACAGACAATGGACAGAGGTTCCTTAACAGAGGGACAGGAATCAAACAACAAAATGCCCCGGTAGCAAACGGCGGATTCCGCCGTTTGCTGCCGGGGATTGTTTCAATTATCTTTTGGAAAGCACTTCTTTTTCGTAGGTTTCCACCTCGCGGAACCATTCGGCACCGCCGGGAATTCCTTCCCGCTTGCAGAACTCGTTCCACACATCGCCGACGGGGAAGAACTTCAGTTCTTCCTGAAGCATCATCAGCTCTGTAAAATGCAGATGATTCTGCATTTCCTTCATCTTATCGTTCGGGAGGAGCAGGGCGCTCAGAAGCGCCTTCTGTACCGAACGAACCCCGATGACCCAAGCCGCAATGCGGTTGATGGATGCATCAAAGTAGTCGGTAGCGAGAACCACACGATCCAGTGCGTTGTTCCGAACCACTTCCTTCATCATTTCCTGCGTTTCGTCGTCATAGCGAACTACATGGTCGGAGTCCCAGCGGACGCCGCGGGTGACGTGAAGCGCAATCTTCGGATTGAAACAAAGCAATGCCGGAATCTTGTCGGAGACGACCTCGGTCGGATGATAGTGACCGTTGTCCATCAGTGGCATGATGCCGCGGGTCATCGCATAGGAAAGCGCGAATTCCGCACTTCCGGCGGTGAAGGATTCAAGACCGATTCCAAAGACCTTGGATTCCAATGTGACTTGCACCAGATTTTTGTCATAACCGCATCCGAGAATCTGATCCAGCGAATTCATATAGCGCATCCGCGGACCCATCCGGTCGGCGGGAACGTCTTTCATACCGTCGGGAATCCAGATGTTCATCACACAGGGGAATCCGGTTTCTTTTGCAAAATATTCGGAAATGCGGATGCAGGCAATGCCGTGACGGATCCAGAATGCCCGGATATTTTCGTCGGGGTTGGTCAGTGTACCGTTTTCCGCAAGCGGGTGAGAGAAGAAGGTGGGATTGAAATCCAGACCCATACCGCGCTCCTTCGCATATTCCACCCAACGGCGGAAATGTTCGGGCAGAATGGCATCCCGGTCTGCAATTTTTCCGTCCTCGTAGATGCCGTAGCAGGCATGAAGATTCAGCTTATGGCGACCCGGAATCAGGGAAAATGCCTTGTCAAGGTCGGACATCAGTTCTTCCGGTGTCCGCGCCACGCCGGGATAATTGCCGGTGGTCTGGATTCCGCCTGTCAGAGCGCCTGTGTTTTCAAAGCCGCGCACATCGTCTCCCTGCCAGCAGTGCAGAGAAATGCAGACCTTGCGCAGCTGTTCGATTGCATGCTCGGTATCCACACCGATGGCGGCATACCGTTCTTTTGCGATTTCATAGAGCTTTTCCTGCGTCATTGAAAAATCTCCTTTCCTGTAGCAGCGGATCAGAGATCCTTGCGGTTGAGCGTGCTCGCCGGATTTTTGGCGCGCTCCGCGGCGGTTTTATAGCCGGGATGTTTTCCGGGAATGCCCATTTTGACCCGCAATTCCATCAGCTTCAGCATCTCATTCTCCGGAATTTCTTCAATATGACCGAGATCCAGCGCAATTTTGAAGATATTGGCATTGAATTCCACTTCTTCCATGGTAAACATGGCACGGGTGAGCGTGTTGCCGACGGTCAGGGCACCGTGATTCTTCAGCATAAAGGCGTCATGCTCCTGAATGTAGGGCATCAGAGAATCCGGGATTTCCATCGTGGAAGGCGTTCCGTAAGTACAGGTCGGAATATCACCGATGGTCAGAACCGCTTCCGGAAGAATGTAGCGATCCAGCGGAATTCCCGCAACCGTAAAAGCGGTTGCAACCGGGGGATGCGCATGCACCACGGCATTGACGTCCGGACGCTCCCGGAAAACGCGCAGATGCATTTTGATTTCGGAGGAGGGATTCAGCACTCCTTCGATTTTGTTGCCCTTGGCATCGATCCGGATAATCATATCCGGTGTCAGAGAACCTTTCGAAACGCCTGTCGGCGTGCAGTAAAACTCATTGTCAGAAACTTTGACGGAAATATTTCCGTCGTTTGCGGCAACAAAGCCGTGATCGTAAAGCCGATGACCGACTTCACAGATTTGCTGTTTGATCTCTTCCGGTGTCATAAAAACTCTCCTTTGGTTTTCCCGGATGCCAGACCCATGGCTCCGATGTATCATATAGTGGCGTTTCCGAGGCGATTCGAACGCCCGACCTACCGCTTAGGAGGCGGTTGCTCTATCCTGCTGAGCTACGGAAACATGCAAAGCGGAATCAACAGGCATAGTATAGCATATTTTTGCGGATTTTACAAGCCCAAACCAAAAACATTTTTCAAAAAAAGTGCAGAAAATCTTTCGTCTGCGGGAGCATAAAGGCGGAAAATTTGTGCAAAACAGACAAATTTCAGAAAAGTAAAAAAAGGTCTTGCAAACAGAAAAAGAGTGTGATATGATATAAGTGTAAAATAGGATGTTATAAGAATGGCATTCCAAAGTTTATTGTAAAAAGATGTGGAGGGTTTCACCATGGCGGAAATTTCTGTTCAGTTCAGCAATAAGATCAACGGCTATAACAAAAGCGAAGTCAACGAGTACGTCAAGCAGGCAGAAGCGAAACTGCAGGAAAAGTCGGTAGCACTGGCAAATGCGCAGCAGCAGGTAGAGGAGTTGGAAGCAAAGCTCAATAAGATCACCGGTTCCGATACATCCGTGGAAGAGAAAATTGAACTTTACGATAAACTGATGAAAAAGATGGACGGCGATTATACCAACCTGCTGGCTCCCGCCATTGCAAAAGCAAAGGCGATTGAGGAAAAGGCAGAGAAGGAATATGCCATCCGGATTGACCAGGCAAGATATGCGGCAGACGGCATCTATGCCGAAGCGGCAGACCGTATTGCCGGTGTCGTAGACGCAAATATGGACAGACTCTATCAGTTGCTGGATGAGTTCATCTATTCCAAGACGCTGGCAGGTCGCGTCAGCTCCTTCTTCAAGAATTGCAAGGCAATTGTGGGGAAGATCGCAGAGGTTCCTTCCAAGGCAGTCAACAAGGTGAAGGAGACCGCAAAGAAGGTCAAGGAAATCAAGCTTCCGTTCAAGACGGCAAAGGAAGCCTGAACGCTTCGGTATATCTGAAAAGGACAACCGGTTCATGAAAGTAGGAGAAAGAATCAAAGAGTTGCGCGTTTCCAAGATGATGACGCAGGCGGATCTTGCAGGAGATCATATCACCCGCAATATGCTCAGCTGTATCGAAAACGGAAGTGCGAACCCGTCTCTTGCTACCATTCTGTACCTTGCAGGCAGACTCAACGTTCCTGCCGGATTTCTCTTGGCAGAGGATGGCGATGAGGGAATTTACCGGAAGCTGTCCAACCTTTCCAACATCAAAAGGGCTTATATCGCAAAGGATTGGCAGGGATGCAGAAGTCTCTGCCTTTCTGCCTGTCCGGAGCAGGATGACGAAATTCGCCTGCTTTTGGCGGATTGCGATGCCAAAATCGCATCAGAGGAATATCATGCAGGAAGGCTCCGCTCCTGTTGTCGCTTTTTTGATGAAGCGCTGGAGTATGCCGACAGCACCGTTTACCCGACGGATGCGGTCAAGGCTGAGGCAACTGTATTTTTTCGGCTGATGGAACGGATCTCTCCGACTCTGATATCCGATGTCCTTGATTTTGAGGCACCGCTCTCTCTGAAGAGCAATTCCGAACTTGCTGTCTATGAGGAAATCCTTTCGTGCGCAGACAAAGCGGAATGGCTGCATGTCAGAGAATTGCTGGAACGTCTTCCGGGAGATTCTTTTTATGCCACCCACGCCAGGGCAAAGCTTTTCATGGCAGACGGGGATTATGCGCAGGCAGAGGCATTGCTCCGCGCGGCGCTTCAGTCCGAAACCGCACCGGAGCCGGTCTGCCTGTGGACGCTTTTCTCGGAGCTGGAAATCTGCTGTAAGGAAGCGGAAAATTTCAAAGACGCTTACCGTTATGCGAACGAACGGATCGAACTGCTTGAAAAATTGCTGAAGGAATTCTGACCAATATAATTTTCCGTATTTTTTATCTCAAAGAAAGTCAAAGGCGGTGCAAGGAACACTCAATGTGCTCTCTGCACCGCCTTTTGTATGGAAGATCAGACAGAAGCTGTTTTCCATGCGGTTCCGTCCGCAACGTCCTTCCAGGTAAACACACGATTTTCCAGGATCAGATAACTTTTTCCGGAGTTTTCCTTCGGGATAGCGACCGAACCCGGATTGAGATAGATAAAATTTTTGTGGAAACGGAATGCCGGAACATGCGTGTGCCCGCAAAGCAAAAGACTTCCGGGAGCCAGCGGGGGAGGATTGTCCTCTCCGAACAGATGCCCGTGCGTGGCAAAAATCCGCAGTCCGTCAAAAATGACCCATGCATAGTCTGCAAGAATCGGAAACTGCAGAACCATCTGATCTACCTCTGCGTCACAGTTGCCCCGCACGCATAGAAGCTTCGCGGCATACGGATTCAAAAGGGAAATGACCTTCTTAGGACAGTATCCCTCCGGCAGTTCGTTCCGCGGACCATGATAGAGCAGATCGCCGAGAAGCAGGAGCTGATCCGCCTGCTCCTGTTCAAATGCGGTCAGGAGTTTTTCGACGGCATCTGCCGAGCCATGCAGGTCCGATGCAATCATCAGCTTCATAAACGGAACCCTCTCTTCTTTTCATCTTTGGATTTTCCGGTATTCCCGGAGATCGTATCTACCTTATCACTGAAATATTTGTCCCACTTGTGCCTGCGGCGCCGTGCCGCAATCTGACTGACCAGCACCCAAAGGAGCAATGAAACCAGAAAGAAAATGACTCCTGCCATCAGTGCCCGGTTTCGGGTCAACCCTTGGATTGCTTTCATGGAGCCTGCAATGTGGCTCCGCTCTGCGTCGGCGGTGGTATAGAGCTTTACGGTTCCGAGCACCCGACCCCCGTAAATGACGGCAACATATCCGACCATCGTTCCCTTGGTGACCGGAGCCTCCAGCTCTGTATAAATCAGCCGGATGCTGTAGGTGATTTCTTTTCCGATCTCCGCTCCGGCGGGGAGGTACGCGGAGAGTGTTTCATCCGTCCGGATCTCCATTTCCGTTACCGTATCGCAAACCGTTACGGGAACCGTGCAGATTTCGCTTTCCGGAGAAATGACGACCATGTAAGAATAAGTGCTGTACACCCAGCGGAGCAGACGGTTGATCACCGTATAGCCACCATATGGAATCTCCTCACTGTCCAGCCCTCCCAGCGCAATGCAGAGATAGCTTTCGCCGTTCTTTTCCGACACCGTAATGACGGAATTCCCGCCGTCCGTGGTAAGCCCTGCAGACATCCCATGACAGCTTTCGTTGTAATATTTGGTGATTTCCTTCGGGGAAATCAACGCATTGTAATTATAGCATTCCTTTTCGCCGATCTCTGCGGAAGAGAACGTAAAGGACTTCATGTCCGCAATTTCCATGAACAGGGAATTCCGGTACGCGGCGGTTGCGATTTTTGCAAGATCCGCGGCGCAGGTTCGGGAACCGGACCGTAATCCTGTCAGATCCGTATAGGTCGTTTGCGTAGCTCCAAGCTCTGCCGCGCGCTGGTTCATCAGGGGAAGGAACTCTTTGACGGAGCCTGCGGCATAGATGCCGAGAATATAAAAAGCGTCGTTGTAGCTGGAGCAGATAGCGGCATTCATCAGCTGATGAACCTGTACCACATCGCCCGCTTTGAGCTTCAGGGAGCGACCGGAAGTATATTCCGCCATCTCCGGTGTCAGTACCACATCCTCGGAAAGACGGGAGTTCAGCAACTCGCAGAAGAGAAGTCCTGCCATCAGTTTGACCGTCGTCCCGGCACTGAAATTGAGCGTTTCATTTTTGGAGAGCACCAACTGCTCTCCCTCCAGATGGTAGAGCCACACGGCGTTTGCTTCTTCCATGGACGGCTCCTCTGTCTCTTTTGCAGAGGAATTTACGGCTCCGGCAAAAAACAAAAGCAGAAAGGACAGAAAAATGGACCCGATGCGAAACGGTATGCTGCGTTTTTTCAAAGTCCCCCTCCTTTTCAATGAAATCAGAGAACGGCTTCGACAGCCGTTCGGACATCCTTCTGAATCTGCTCCCGCAGAAGCTCCCTGGATGCAAACTTCTGCTCAGGGCGCAGCCATTTCAGAAATGAAACCGACAGCTCCTCTCCGTACAGATTTCCGGAAAAGCCGAGCAGGTAGGTTTCACAGTTAACCGTCCGGTCGGAATCGACCGTCGGACGGATGCCGACATTGGTGACGCCGCGGTAACGGGTGCCGTCCGCAAGTGCGCATTCCGTCACATAAACCCCGTGGCGCGGAACCTGCATCAGATCCGGAAAGCGCTGATTGACCGTCGGACTGCCCAGCTTCCGTCCCAGCGCCTTTCCGTGCAGGACGGGAGCCGAAAACGAATAGGGAAGCGTCAGCATTGCATTGGCATCTTCTATATTTCCATGCGCAATGCATGCCCGGATTCGCGTGGAACTGACCGTTTCCTGCTTCCAAAGCACCTCCGGAACGGTCAGAACACGTCCCGGCAGTCTTTTGCAAAGATGCTCCGCCGTTCCGGAGCCGTTTTTTCCGAAATGATAATTGAATCCGCAGACCAATGCCACGGCATGACAGTCCGAACAGAGAAAATCAATGAATTCGTCGGCGGAAAAATCCCGAAGCGCCGCAAAATCCGAGAGGCAGACCACATCCATTCCGACGTCGGAAAACCGATCCAGTTTCTGGGAAAGGGTGCAGAGATGCTGTGGCGGAGTCGGAAGCAGATAATCGGTAGAAGGCTCCGAAAAACAAAAAACACCGCAGGAAGCGTGCGGAAAGCGTTCCCGGCACAGCTCCTGCGCGGCGCGAAGCAGGGCGCGGTGCCCCATATGGACACCGTCAAAATTACCGAGACAAAGAACGCTTTCTCCGGGGGTGCCGCACGGAATCTGTTCCTTCAGGGAAATCCAATCCGTTTTCGGCGTCATATTCCGTCAATCCCCAGATAATGCTTGATCAGCTCCTGCATCAGCTCGTCCCGGTCGAGCTTGCGGATCAAAGCCCGCGCATTGTTGCAGTTGGTGATATAGGTCGGATCTTCGGAAAGCAGATAGCCGACAATCTGAGCAATGGGATTGTATCCTTTTTCGCTGAGAATCTCATATACCTCTTTCAGAATGACCTTTGCATCATCCAGTGTTGTTTCGCTCTCTGGGAGCATTTTGGGATCCGAATTCAAAAGCGTATCCTCCTTCCGACCGGAACCTTCCGACAAGAAAAAACACGGAGGAATATCCCGACCTTTACTATTATTATAAATGAGAAATCAGATTTTTTCAAGACCTTTTTACAAATTCCCCCGTATTTCTTGACGAAAGGAGAAATCTGTAGTATACTGAAAACATATCGGAACAGATACCGTGAAAAGAAAGACAGAGAAGGGAAGTGCAGAGGGATGAATATTGTTCTTTTGGATGCAAAAACGCTTGGAGAGGACATCGGCTATGAGGTACTGGAGCCGTTCGGAGCCGTAAAAGCATACCCGCAGACCACACCGGAGACGGAAGAAGCGCGGATTGCGGAGGCGGATGTTTTGATCGTCAATAAATACCGGATCTGGGAAAGGAATCTTTCCTGCGTCCCTCACCTGAAGCTGATCTGCGTTGCGGCAACCGGATATGATAACATCGACCTGCAAGCCTGCCGGAGGCACGGCGTTGCGGTGTGCAACGTTGTCGGATATTCCACGGGATGCGTCGCACAGCTGACCATTGGCATGGCGCTGTCGCTTGTCAACCATTTGCCGGAGTACACGGAGCATGTCCGGAGCGGGGAATATACGCGGCAGGGAAGTGCCAATTGTCTCTTCCCTGCTTATCATGAAATCTCCGGAATGACATGGGGAATCGTCGGATTCGGCAATATCGGAACGGCGGTCGGCAAGGTCGCACAGGCGCTCGGTTGCCGGGTGCTCGTGCATAAAAGAACCCCTGTGGAGGGATGGAACTGCACCGATCTGGAAACCGTTTGCCGTGAATCCGACATTCTTTCGCTGCACGTTCCTCTGAATGAGCAGACCCGCAAAATGCTGGATCGGAAACACATCGCAATGCTCCGGAAAAATGCCATCGTAATCAATGTTGCAAGAGGGGCGGTCACCGACGAGGAGGCGCTGGCAGAGGCGGTTGAGGAAAACCGCATCGGCGGACTCGGTGCAGATGTGTATAGCACGGAACCGATCGGAACGGATCATCCGTTCTGGCGCATCCGGAACCGACCGAATGTCTGCCTGACCCCGCACATGGCATGGGGCGGCTACGAAACCCGTATCCGTCTTTTGTCAGAGATCGCACGGAACATTGAAGCCTTCCGGAACGGAACCCGCCGGTGCCGCGTGGATTCTTGAAAACTCAGGGTGTGTCGGTTCTTGAAATTTTGCGCAGCCCAATGCTTTGATCAAAACAAAAAAAGAGCACCGCTTTTGATGGTATCCTATTCGATAAATCCAATTATACAAAATGAAGATTTTGTATAATTGAAAAAACAAAAACAATCAGCACCAGCTGATAAACCAAAAAAATGAACGTCTTTTCTCCGAAAAAATCCGCTTTTCTGCGGAAAAACCATAGACTTTTTTATGATTTTGTGGTATAATTTTTAAAGAACACATTATTTATCTTTATTTATTTTAGGAGCGTTTCCACTTTATATGCAGATGCATCGTATTTCTCCCGGATCCTTCGGCTCCAACTGCTATCTTTTGGTTTCCGGAACACATGCGCTTATTGTAGATCCTTCTGCAAACGCCGACCGGATTCTGGAGGCTGTCGCGAACCTTGGCGCGAAGCCGGAACGGATTCTCCTGACACACGGACACTTCGACCATATGCTTTCCATGGACGAGCTTCATGAAAAGACCGGAATTCCGGTATTTCTTCACGAGGCAGATACCGAGCTACTTTCGGATGCAAGAAAAAACGCGTACTTTTATTTTTTTCATCAGGAGCATACCTACCGCCGTCCGGATTTTTCTCTCCGCGACGGAGACATTATCCCGCTGGGTGACGAGCAGATCCGCGTCCTTTCCACGCCGGGACACACAGAAGGTTCCGTCTGCTTTCTTTGCGGTGCCGCGGATACGCCGGAAGCTTCTTTTCTTTTGACCGGAGACACATTGTTTGCGGACTGCTATGGCAGATGTGACCTTTTCGGCGGCAGCCTTCAGAAAATGCGGGAATCCCTGCAACGCCTGAGCCGGCTGCCTGCCGCCATGCGGATTTACCCCGGTCATGGGGAATCTTCCAACCTCGGAACCGCCCTCCAAACCGTGCTTCCCTCCCCTTCTGCCACCTGAATTTACCAGTGACAACTTACAACAAAAAGGATCGCGAAACCGCGTTTCCCGGAAAGGATTTTATATGATGACAGACAATCAGAAGCTTGCCGATCTTTTGTTTCCGGACGTAACCGAAACGCCGGAACAAGTGGAAGCCGGATATCCCGAAAGAAAGCTTCCGGAGGGAGCGAAGGTGACCCGTTTTGCACCCAGTCCCACCGGATTCGTTCATTTTGGTGGGCTCTTTCCCTCTACCATCGGAGAGCGTCTGGCGCACCAGAGCGGCGGCGTATTTTACCTCCGGATTGAAGATACCGATGCAAAACGAGAGGTCAGCGGAGCCGCAGAAGGCTTGATCCGGACGCTCGGCAATTACGGCATTCATTTCGATGAGGGCGCCGTCATCGGAGCGGACGGAACCATCTGCGACAGCGGAAATTACGGTCCCTATCGGCAGAGCCGTCGCGGACCGATTTATCATGTATTTGCCAAAAAGCTGGTGGCAGAGGGCAAAGCATACCCTGTCTTTACCACTGCAGAAGAGCTGGAAGCGCTGAACGCGACCGATAAAAAAGCGGAAATCAAGGCGCGCGACTGGCATGAGGATCAGTCGGAGCAAAAAGAGAAAATGCGCGAGGCGCGGAACATTACCATCGAACAGGTGGAAGCAAATCTGCGTGCGGGAAATCCGTTCGTTCTCCGTCTGCTTGCCGACGGTGACCCGGAAAAGAAGACCGCATTCACCGATTTAATCAAAGGTAAACTGGAGGTACCGGAAAACGACGAGGATTTTGTCCTGCTCAAATCCGACGGCATCCCGACCTACCATTTCGCTCACGCTGTGGACGACCATCTGATGGGCACCACCCACGTTATTCGCGGTGAAGAATGGCTTCCGAGCCTTCCGAAGCATATCATGCTATTCCGTTACCTCGGTTTCCGGATGCCGAAATTCATGCACATTGCACAGATCATGCGGCTGGACGAAAACGGGAACAAGAAAAAGCTTTCCAAACGGGATATGGGCGCCAATATGGACGATTACAGCCGCATGGGATATGCACCGGCTTGCGTCTGCGAGTACGTTATGACCCTTCTCAACTCCAATTATGAGGAGTGGCACACGCAGAATCCGGAAAAGCCCTATACCGACTTCCCCTTCAGCATCAAGAAAATGAGCGTTTCCGGATGCCTGTTCGACTTCCGGAAACTGAACGATGTCAGCAAAAACGTCATTTCCCGGATGAGCGCGGACGAGGTCTATGACGGAACCCTGCACTGGGCACAGCAATATGATCCCGCGTTCGCAGAACTGCTTTCCGGTGACCCCGCATACGCCAAAGCGATTTTTGCCATCGGGCGCGGCGGAAAGAAACCGCGCAAGGATTTTGCAACATGGGCGGAGACCAAGGAATATATGAGCTTCTTCTATGATTCCCTGTTTACAGCGACCGATTCGTATGAGGAACGTTTTGATCGTTCCGACATCCGCACGGCACTGGAACGCTTCTCCGAAACCTTCGATCCGGCGGACGATATGAATACGTGGTTCGAGAAGATCAAGGCCGTCGCCGAGCAGATCGGCTATGCGTCCGACATGAAGGCTTACAAGGCAGAACCGGAAAAATGGAACGGCAACGTCGCCGATGTCAGCATGTTTTTGCGTGTCGCCGTCACCGGACGGCTGAATTCTCCGGATATGTACGCCGTCATGCAGGTGCTCGGAAAAGACCGTGTGCTTGACCGTGTGCGGAAAATGATTGAAACCTTATAACAAGAAAGGTGCGGAAATTAATCCATGGAAGAACTGGAAAAGAATTTTATCAGCGATTTTATCGACGAAGATCTTGCAAATAATCCCGGAATGAAAATCCATACCCGCTTCCCTCCGGAGCCGAACGGGTATCTGCATATCGGTCACTGCAAGGCGCTTTGCGTGGACTTCGGAACCGCACGGAAATACGGCGGCATCTGCAATCTCCGCATGGATGACACCAACCCTGCCAAGGAGGATACGGAATACGTCGATGCCATCAAGGAGGATATTCATTGGCTCGGCTTCGACTGGGGCGACCGCTTTTTCTACGGTTCAGACTATTTTGAAACCGATTACGAGCTGGCAAAAGGACTCATCCGCAAGGGACTTGCCTATGTCTGTGAGCTTTCCGCCGAGGAGTTCCGGGATCCCAAATATTGCGGAGATCTGACCCATCCTGCGGTTTCTCCGTGGAGAGACCGACCGGTGGAGGAAAGCCTTGATCTGTTTGAACGGATGAAGGCGGGAGAGTTTCCGGAGGGAAAATATACCCTGCGCGCTAAGATTGATCTTGCCTCCGGTAATTTCTGCATGCGCGACCCGGTCATTTACCGCATCAAGTATGTGGAGCACCACCGCCAGGGAACCAAATGGTGCATCTTCCCCATGTACGACTTCGCACATCCGATTCAGGATGCTTTGGAAGGCATCACCCATTCACTCTGTTCTCTGGAATATGAAATTCACCGCCCGCTTTACAACTGGGTACGCGACCACGTGGAAATCCCCGGAAATCCCACCGGCTTCCCCCGCCAGATTGAATTTGCCCGCCTGAATATTACCTACACCGTCCTTTCCAAGCGCTTCCTCAGAACTCTGGTGGAAAGCGGCGTTGTGGACGGCTGGGATGACCCCCGGATGCCGACCCTTTGCGGCTTGCGCCGCCGCGGGTATACCGCAACCTCCATTTTGGATTTCATCAACCGTACCGGTGTTGCAAAATCCGACAGCCTTGTGGATATCCGTCAGCTGGAAGCCTGCCTGCGGGAGGAGCTGAACAGCAAAGCGCCCCGCCGCATTGCCGTCGAAAAGCCGGTCAAGGTCGTCGTTACCAATTACCCTGCCGACAAGACCGAATATTTCGAGGTTTCCAACAACCCGCAGGACGAGACGGCAGGAACCCGGAAGGTGCCCTTTACCCGTGAGCTTTGGATTGATGCCTCCGACTTTGCCGAGGTTCCGCCTCCGAAGTTCTTCCGGATGAAACCGGACGGAGAGGTGCGTCTGATGGGAGCTTATATCGTCCGGTGCAATGAGGTTGTCAGAAATGCCGACGGCAGCATCGCGGAAATTCATTGCACGGCGGATCTGGAAACCGGAAACGGCAATCCGGCAGACGGCAGAAAGATCAAGGGCACCATTCACTGGCTCTCTGCAGCGTATGCAAAGGATGCCACCCTGCATCTGTACAACAACCTGACCACATTGGAAAATCCATCCGACAAACCGGAGGATAAGGATTATACCGACTTCATCAATCCGGACTCTCTGATCGTCGTGGAGAACGCGAAGATTGAGCCGGCGCTTGCCGATGCCAGATCGGGAGAGCAGTTCCAGTTCGTCCGCTTCGGCTATTTCTGCAAGGATACGAAGAACGAAAATACCTTCAACCGCATCGTTGGTCTGAAGGACAGCTTCCCCAAAAATTAACCGAAAAGGACAGCTTATAAACGGTCTGTGCCACCGACTCCCTATAGGAGCCGATGGCACAGGCTGCTTTTCATGGGAGAACTTGCGGGTGTTTGCGGATCGGAAACCCCGAAAAAATTGCTTTTACTTCTCTTCTCATTCGTCAGTCTGAGTCGGGCAAATAAAAAGATCAGCCCTGCCGGGAAATTCCCGGCAGGGCTGGCACTTTTGGCCTGTCACTTTTCGTTTATTGCCGCTTCCTCTTCGCTCAGAATCCGTCCCATGACCACACCCATCGCGGATGCCATCATCAGTCCGCGCGTCCATCCGCTGGAGTCTCCAAGGCAGTGAAGTCCCGCAACGTTGGTATTCAGCCGGTTGTCCATCTTGACCCGGTTGCTGTAGAACTTCAGCTCCGGTGAATACAGAAGCGTTTCATAGGATGCAAATCCCGGAACCACCTGATCCATCGCCTGAATGAAATTGATAATATTCGTCATTGCGCGGTACGGCATTGCGGCGGTAATATCCCCGGCAACTGCATCCGGCAATGTCGGCTTGACATTGGATTGCGAAAGCTCCTTTTCCCACGTCCTTTTTCCGTCCAGAATGTCCCCGAAGCGCTGAACAAGAATGTGACCGGCACCCAGCATATTGGTCAGTTCCCCGACCTTCTGTGCGTATTCAATCGGCTGATTGAACGGAACCGAGAAGTTGTGGGAGCAAAGGATTGCAAGGTTGGTGTTGTCAGACTTTTTCTCCTTGTAGGAATGACCGTTGACCACCGCAAGGTCGTTGTCGTAGTTTTCCTGACTGACAAAACCGCCGGGATTCTGGCAGAAGGTGCGCACCTTGTTTTTGAACGGTGCCGGGTATCCGATGAGCTTGGACTCATACAGCACCTTGTTGACCTTCTCCATGACCTCATTCCGGACCTCTACCCGGACACCGATATCCACGGTTCCGGGGAGATGCGCAATGTTGTGTTCCCCGCACAGCTTTTCCAGCCAGTCGGCGCCGCGCCGACCGGTGGCAATGATGGTATGCGTCGCGCGAATCTCTTCGCTGACTCCGCCGTGCGTCACAATCACGCCGAGACACTTGTTTCCGTCCAGAATCAGATTGTTGCATTCATAGCCGAAATACAGCTCCACTCCGTGCTCCAACAGGTATTTTTCAATGTCGCCGTAAAG
Source organism: uncultured Eubacteriales bacterium (assembly GCA_934481515.1). GTDB lineage: Bacteria > Bacillota > Clostridia > Oscillospirales > CAG-272 > UMGS1865. The sequence continues at coordinate 13,182 of CAKSPO010000016.1, read as the reverse complement.
TTTGTGCGCTTTTTCGGTACCGATATGGCGGATCGGACAGTCTACCAGCTTCAACCCGGCACGGATGGCACGTTTCCGGATTTCTTTGACCTCTTCCGTGATTTCCGCGCCTTCCACATGCGTATCTGCACCGAAATCCAGATAGATGGTATCCGTATAATCGGTGACGGACTGTACAAAGTCCGTTCCGAGCAATTGCGGCAGGTCTCCCCCTACCTCACAGCTGAGCGAGAGCTTTCCGTCCGAAAATGCCCCGGCACCGGAAAACCCGGTCGTAATATGACAATAAGGTTTGCAGTTCATGCAGTGCCCGGTTTTTGCCTTCGGACAAAACCGCTTTTCCACTGGATTTCCCTTTTCGACAATTACAATCCGCTGCCGCGTACCGTGGCGCAGCATTTCCAGAGCCGTAAAAATTCCGGCAGGACCCGCACCGACAATCACAATATCACAATTCATAAGTAATTTCCTTTCCCTGAAAGCTGTTTGATATAGAATATGAATTTGCATAGCAAACACCGGAGTTTTCCCCGGTGTTTGTTAGCCATGTTTGATTCAAGACGCCGACCGATCGGCTCAATTCAATCAAAACTCTGTCAGACCGATTCCAAAGCGGTGATCATTCTCAGTATTCCGCATTTCCGACCGTGCGCGGATAGGGAATCACATCGCGGATGTTGGAAACCCCGGTCAGATACATGATAATCCGCTCAAAGCCGAGACCATAGCCGGCGTGCTTGGTGCCGCCGTATTTCCGGAGGTTGACATACCACCAGTAGTCCTCTTCTTTCAGATGGCACTCCGCCATCCGGGCGAGAAGCACATCCAGACGTTCTTCTCTCTGACTTCCGCCGATGATTTCCCCGACACCGGGAACCAGAAGATCCATTGCGGCAACGGTTTTTCCGTCATCGTTGAGCCGCATATAGAAGGACTTGATTTCCTTCGGATAATCAATGACAAAGACCGGCTTTCCGAATACCTGCTCGGTCAAATAACGCTCATGCTCGGTCTGCAGATCACAACCCCATTCCACCGGATACTTGAATTCCGCACCGCTCTTTTTCAAAAGCGCAATGGCTTCCGTGTAAGTGACCTTCTGATAATCGCTCTGCGCCAGCGCAGTCAGCCGCTCCTTCAGCGTTTTGTCCACAAAACTGTTGAAAAAATCAATCTCCTGTGCGCACGCGGTCAGAACATGGCGGATGATATACTGGATCATATCCCACGCCAATTGCATATTGTCGTCAAGATCCGCAAAAGCAATTTCCGGCTCAATCATCCAGAACTCTGCGGCATGCCGTGCAGTGTTGGAATTCTCCGCCCGGAATGTGGGACCGAAGGTGTAAATGTTTCCGAACGCCATGGCAAAGGTTTCCCCCTCCAGCTGACCGGAGACCGTCAGATTGGTGCTCTTGCCGAAGAAATCCTTCGACCAATCAACCGATCCGTCCTCAAGACGCGGCGGATTTGCAAGATCCAGCGTCGTGACCCGGAACATTTCCCCCGCACCCTCGCAGTCGGAACCGGTAATCAGCGGTGTGTGAACGTAAACAAAACCGCGATCATGGAAGAAGGAGTGAATGGCATAGGCGACCTCACTCCGTACGCGGAAAACCGCGGAGAAGAGATTGGTTCTTGGTCTGAGGTATGCCTGCTCCCGCAGATATTCCACCGTGTGCCGCTTTTTCTGCAAGGGGTAATCCGGCGTGGAAGCTCCCTCCACTGAAATCTCCGATGCCTTCAGCTCAAACGGCTGCTTCATTTCCGGCGTCAATACCACCGTTCCGCGTACTACCACGGCAGAACCGACATTCAGCTTGGCGATTTCGTCATAATTCGGAATCCGGTCGCGCTCAAAAACCACCTGCATGGTTTTGAAGCAGCTGCCGTCATACAAATCAATAAAACCGAACGCTTTGCTGTCACGGATGCTTCTTGCCCAACCGCCGACGGTGATCTCTTTTCCGTCAAACGCGGCGGCATCCGCGTAAATACTTCTGACCAGTTCTCTTTTCATTTCTCAGTCAACCTCACTTTGCGGAAAAGACTTCCGCTTTTTTCCGAAATTAGTATACCACAAAAAAATGCCGTTGTCAATTGGTTTTCGGTGACAAACCGGTGAAGAAAGCGTCAACCGTTTTCTTTTTGCGCCAACGCTTTCCGATCCAGCTTCCCGTTCGGCATCAGCGGCATCCGATCCAGACGGATGCATTTTGCCGGGAGCATATAACGCGGCAGATAGTCCCGCAAAAAGGAGAGGAGCACTTCCTCCGCGATGCTTCCCGTATAGTACAAAAGAATTTTTTTATTTTCCGCGTCGTAAACACAGCACGAACGGCTGACCTTGGGGGAAATGTCCGCTGCAGCTTCAATTTCGCCCAGCTCGATCCGGTGTCCCATGTGCTTGATCTGCGCATCCTTCCGACAGACAAACACCAGCTCCCCGTGCGCATTCCGGTAGGCAAGATCCCCCGTCCGGTAAACAGTCTCCGGATAGGCGGACTGCAACGGATTCTGCACAAACGCCTCCGCCGTTTTCTCCGGATTGTTGTAGTAACCAAGCGTCACACAGGTACCGCGCAGATAAATTTCCCCGGTCTCCCCAAGGGCACATTCCTGCCCGTTTTCCGAGATCAGAAGCACCTCCGTATTGCGGAACGGCGCGCCGACCGGAATCGGTTCCCCGTCGTCAAGCTCCCTTTTCGCTTCCCAATAGCAGGACATTCCCGTGGCTTCCGTCGGACCGTAAAGATTGAAAAAACGGGCTTCCGGAAACGCATCGCGCCACAACTGATATTGCCGGAGCGGAAACACCTCGCTTCCGAACGCGATCGTGCGAAGCTCCCGCGGCGGATTTTTCTGAAGCAGTCCCATGGAGGAGATCATTGTCAGTGCGGAAACCACCCAGCAGATCGTATTCACATGATGCCGGTTGAGAAAATCACAGAGCATCATCGGGAACGAAAAACAGATTTTCGGAACCAGATAGGCGGTTGCACCGAATTTGATGACCGGCATCAGCTCCTTGAGCGGCGCATCGAAAAACAGAGGTGTCTGGTTGGCAAAGACCGTGTCCTCCGAAAATCCGAGTGCCGAGGAAAGCGCCTCCGTGTAGTCCAGCACCGAGCGGTGGCAGGCGACCACGCCCTTCGGAACTCCCGTGGAACCGGAGGTGAACACAATATAAATCGGGTCGGTGTCAATCTGCACCGCCCGTACCTGCCGGAGCGCTTCCGCATCCTCCGGAGCTTCTGCAAGTTCCCGGAACGGAACCACCCCGCCGCCGAAGGACAGCTCCCGCGCCAACGCTTCTCTCTTCTCATCCGCAATCAGAATCGGCGCATCCACACTTTTCAGGATGCTTTCCATCCGCTTCCGCGGCATTTCCGGGTCGATCGGAACATAAAAGGCACCCGCATAGACACAACCGAAGAACGCGGCAATTTCCCTCGGATGTTTATCCATCAGAATGGCAACCGCCCGGTGCCTGCCGACCCCGCGACGCAGGAGTGAGGAGCCGACGGAGCGTGCCAGCGCAGAAAGCTCCGAAAAGGTCAGCCCGTCCGTTCCGTCCGAAAAGGCAAGCTTTTGCGGCAGACGGCTTGCCGTCTGCTCCAGATATTCCAATATATTTGTCTGCATTTTTATTCCCCCGCTTTTGTCTCCGCGGCAGTGCAGCCGGATTCCGCACCGGTTTTTTACCAGTCAATTTTCGTCAGAACCCGCTCGGCACTGGACGGATATTTTTCTTTGTCATAGCTGTAGAAGTAATCCGAAACGCCGTCCTCGTTGATTCTGGAACGGCTGTAGGTGCGCAGTTGCGCATCCGTCATAAGGCACCCCCAGGGGCGGAGCATGTCCGCCAGGTGGCAACAGTCAAAATGATACCATTGCGGAGACGCTTCCGTGCCGAGATTCACCATACTCCAGTAATGCCGCTCTCCGACCTGTGCGGCAACCTTTTCCGAACGCTCCACATCCAGGTTCGGAATGCCGAGACGAACCAAAAATGCCTTTGCCAGTGCAAAATAGGTGTAGCAGTCCCCTTTTCCGCTTTCCAGACCCTCATAGGCGGCGCGAACCCAGCTGCTCTTGTCCGACTGGTTGGTGTAGGCAATCCTTTCGTAAACGAAATTGTAGACCGCGCGGAGCTGCTCTTCACGCGTCATGCCGGGTTCTGTGATTTCTGCAATCAACGGATCCAGCCGTACGTAAAGCATTTCCTCGGTAATTTGCGAGCGGTAAACCGAAACCGTTGTCGAAACCGTCGTCCGGTTTCCCGCATGATCGGTGGCGGTGTAAAATACCGTGTAGCTTCCCTCTTCCCGGAGATTGACGCCGGACGTATCCACCTCCAGCGAAACGGAACCGTTACAGTTGTCGCTGACCGTAACACCGCTCCGGTAAGAAATGCCGCTGCCGCCGATATAAGCAACCAGAGGCTGAACGCCGGAAATCACCGGCGGCTCCCGATCCTCCACCAAAGACAGCACCGCTTCATAGGAGCGCGACTTCCCGTCCGGCAGAACGACCTCCAATGCGACCGTGTATTCTCCGACGGCGGTGGCATCCGGTGCCGTCCGGTAACGGATTTCCGCCCCATTCGGCAGAGAGACCGCAAAATCCGATGCCTCCGGCAGGGTTGTCCCGACCGCCCAGTTCAGGTTCCGCAATTCTACCGGATCCTGTACCGTAATGCAGGAACTTCCGAGCGGAAGCAGAAAACAAATCAACAAAAAAAGAGAAAAAAAACGATTCCGGAGTTGCTTCATCCGAAAAAAGCACATCCTTTCTTTAATAAGGGATTGATCAAACGAACAGGCGTACAACTCTTGCAAATCGCACTGCGCCGCAAAGAGCACGCTTCCCGGTATTACAGGACACCACCCTTTTTCTGCCCGTTTCTTCTGGCAAGAAAAAATCTGCGCAACAGCGCCGCCGATTCCTCGGCAAGCACTCCGCCCTCCACCTTCGGCGTGCACTCCAGAGGATAGGACGGAAGACAGAGAAGGCTTCCGCAGGCGCCCGCGCGCGGATCCTTCACACCGAATACAATTTTTCCGATCCTGGAAAGCACCGCGCCGCCGGTACACATCGGACACGGCTCCATCGTGACATACAAAATGCAGTCGCAAAGCCGTTTGGAACCCAAGAGCCGGCTGGCTTCCCGGATTGCCAAAAGCTCTGCATGTGCCGTTGCGTCCCGAAGCTCTTCACAGCGGTTGTGTGCACGGCAGATCAGCTTCCCGTTCCGGAAAATGACCGCTCCCACCGGAACCTCGCCGCGATCCTCTGCCAGCTTCGCTTCCGCAAGCGCCAGACGCATCCGCGCTTCATCCACCGAATCCGCCATACTGTAGCAGCACCTCCTCCGCAAGCCGTAAGATTGTCTGTATCACCGCCAGAACCAGAAAGATGACCATGGAGGGAGCCAGAAACAGCTTTCTGATCCGCTCTGCGGGAATTTTGTACGGCGCATACCCGTCGGACGGAGGAAGCGACTTTTCAAAGAAGCCCTCTCCGAAATCCTTCCTTCTGCGGAAGAATCGGAAAACCAGATAAAGGACGGAGACAATCCCGGCAACCGCCAGTCCCGTTTCGAAAACAGGCAGAACCCAAGCGGCGACGGTTTCCGGGAGCCGTTGCTCCAACAGCTCCTCCAGAACCGACACGGAGTTGTTCAGAAAATGCAGAAGAATGCAGTTCCACAGGCTTTCCGTGCGGACATAGACAAGACCGAGAACGATTCCCGCAACGAAGGTATAGAACATCTGTGCAAAATTCTGGTGCATCATGGAAAACAGAAACGCACTGATGAAAATCGCACTGGAGCGACCGAACGGAAGACAGCCGGAGAGAATTGCTCCGCGGAACAGCAGCTCTTCACAGATTCCGGGAACCACTGCCATCACGATCCATTGCAGAACCCATTCATAGGGTCGGAGCGGCTCCGCTCCTTCCGCCACAGCCCCGGCAGAAGGAAAAAAGCCGTCCCAAAGAGAAGAAAAAAACAGAGCATTGACTGTCGCTGCGGAAAAAATCAAAAAGATACCGGCAAAAAGAATCGGAAGAATCGAGCGGGAGAGCCGCGGCGCACCCGAAAAAGCCGGAACTGCCGATGCGGAATTCCGGAGCAGGAGCCGCAGAAGTGCAGCGGGAAGTGCAAAGCAGAGAAAATATCCGATGGCATAAAATAACTGGGAGATCACCGTTTCCGTTACACCTGATTCCCCGGACAGCGACAGAAATTCCGACAAAAAGACGACCGCAATAGAAAAAATATTGAACAGAAGCAGAAAGCAAAGCATGGAAATGCCGATTTTGCCGATGGTTTTCCGGAAGTATCCTTCATATGACACGGTTGTGTTCCTCCCCTTTCCGGCAAAAGGGGGACTCCCCCGCCCAGCCGACTCCGGACAACCACAGGATTGCCCGATCTTCTTCTATTCTATCATATTTTCCGGAAAAAGTAAAGAGCAACAGAAACATTTTTCGACTTCTGCTCTTCCGCAGATTGCAAATCCGCCCCTGCTCCGATCCGGTAAAACCGTACCGGAACCAAAAAAGCATTCTCCTCTGCCGCTGGCGCGGTGCACACCTTGTGCAGAGGAGAAAGCCGAGGTATCTTTTCAGGGGTCCGCTTCTGTGAGGAAAACCTCAGAGAGCTTATTGCAGGGCGTCCCGCAGAGCTGCCAGCGCCCCTTTTTCGATTCTGGAAACGTAGGAACGGGAAATGCCGAGACTTTGCGCGATTTCCCGTTGCGTCTGCGGTCGGATTCCGCCGATTCCATAGCGCATCATCAGAATCTGCCTCTCCCGTGGCGTCAGAAGCTGCCCCATCAAAAGGAACATTTTGTCGGTGGTCAGCTTTTTGTCTACTTCTTCCGCAATGTCATCCTCACAGCAGATCACATCCATATAAGTCAGCGGATTTCCGTCCCGGTCAACATCAATGGTTTCGTGAATGGAGATTTCGGAGGATCGCTTTTTCTGCGAGCGGAAATACATCAGAATCTCATTCTGGATGCATTTTGCCGCATAGGTTGCAAATTTTGCACCGTTGCGCAGGCTGAAACTGTCGATCGCCTTCACCAGTCCGATGGTTCCGATGGAGACCAGATCCTCCGGATTGCGGGCAGTCGAATAGTATTTCCGGACAATGTGCGAAACAAGACGCAGATTGTGCAGGATCAGTTCCTGCCGCGCGCGCTCATCCCCCTCCTCCATACGCAGAAAATGTTCTTTTTCTTCTTCTTCCGAAAGCGGCGGAAGATAGTTCTGCGGCGTTCCGATGCCGAGGATCATATGAAAAATCCGGGTAAAAAAAGAAAACAGCGTAATCAGCATAGTAAAAAGCACCTCCTTCCGAAGTGTTTCAATATATGCCGCATCATGACTTGATTTGCTTGTACCCGGAAAGAAAAACGTATCTACTCCGAAAATGAAGAAAGAAACAAGCATTACCGAACAAAAAGGAGCGGCTTTTTCGCAAGAAAGAAAATTTTTCTGAAAGGAAGAATTTATCTTTACAAGCGAAAAAAACCGCTCTTTTTTGTGACAGACCTTATTTTATTTTCATACCGTCGGCAGAAGGATGAATCAACTCCTCCAGGAGCGTGTCCGCATGCCGCTTCATCAGTGCCGAGTAATAGGTGACGACAATGACCTCCAATGCGTTGTCCAACCGCTCTTTTGCGCCCGGGAGCGGTTCCACATAGTTTTCCGCCGTCATCTCCCGAACCACCGTGCCGATGGAGTCCAGCGCACATTCATCCGTTTGGATTATATATTCCAGAATCCGGCAGATATAGTCATACAACTCCGCATCGCTGATGATATCGTCGCTCATATCGGCAACATCTCCGTTGATATAGTGAATCAGAAAATCAATATGATCCAGCCGCATACAGGAACGAAGCATATTGATGATCAGAATATGAGCCACCTGATCCATGTTGTATTTTTTGGAACGGCTGTTGACAATCCAACCGCGTTTGGTCCAGTTCTGCAAGGTAGAGCTGTCAATGCCGGAGATCGCACGGATCTGCGTCAGCATGACTCCTTCGCTCACAAAAAATACCTTTTTCAGAAAATCCAGACCGGTCAGATTTTCCATGTCCGATTTTTTTAAAATTGTTCCCGGAATCCATTCATCCGTAAAACGCAAATTCATCCGTGATTTCCTCCGCCGATAAAAGTTCCTTTCCGGCATCGCCACGCGTCAGATTCCGCGACGTGTACTTTGCCGTGTCAATCAAACAATAGAATTATATCATACAATCGTGTGATTGTCAAGTATTGCTTTTTGATTTTTTTGTGAAGAACTTTAGCTTTTTACGAAAATCAACGCATGCTTTGCTCCGTCAGCATCCGGCGAAGCATTGCGGAGATTCCGTCCGCATCCAGTCCGAAGCTGTGCAAAATCGGCTCTTTCCGGGTTTGAATTCCGAAATGATCGTCCAAAGCCAGAATTTCCGATTTTTTGTTCCGGAAAACATCAAAATTCCGAAGCGCATCGGAAAGCAGCATCCCCATGCCTCCCGCACGGATCTCCTCTTCCAGGAAAAGAACGGGACAGGATTTTTCCGGCAGATGAGCGGCGACCTCTGCTGCAACCTCATCGTAAGGCTTCAGCTTTTCCAAAAGAAGGATCCGAACCCGGATACCCGTTTCCATTAGCCGTTTCGCCGCCGTCAGGGCTTCCGCGGCAATTCTGCCGTGCGTAATGACAACCGCGTCCGGCTCTTCCGCACCGGAGTCGTTGCATCTGACGCCGATCCGGTTCGGATCCGAATCAAACCCGAACGCCGATACAATCCGCTCGTCCTCATAGCCGTTCGGATAGCGGATGGCACACGGTGCCCCGGCGGCAATGGACTCCCGCAGAGCCAGCACAAGACCGCGATTGGTCACGGGCGTATAGATCGTAAGGTTCGGAACCTCGGAAAGAAACGCAACATCAAAAATACCGTGGTGCGTTGCCCCGTCGGAAGCATTCAGTCCGGCACGGTCCACACAGAAGACCACCGGAAGCTTCTGCAGCGCCACATCGTGAATGATATTGTCGTAGGCGCGTTGCAAAAACGTGGAATAGATGGCAACCACCGGAAGATAACCGTTTGCCGCAAGACCTGCCGCAAAGGTCACGGCATGCTCCTCGGCGATTCCGACATCAAAGAACCGCGCCGGGTAGGTCGAGCGGAATTTCTGCAAGCCCGTTCCGCCGGTCATTGCGGCAGTAATGGCACAGATTTTATCGTTCTTTGACGCAAGCTCCACCAGTGCATTCCCCATCACCGCGGAAAAATTGTCTCCGCTGTGCGAGGATGCCCCGGCAGGAGACATTCCGTGATAAAGATCCGGCGTTCCTTCGGCGGGCGCATAGCCCTTTCCTTTTTTTGTCTTGATATGAACCACACAGCTTTGGTGGCAGGCTTTGGCTTCCTCCAGAAGCCGCTCCACGGCGACCTCATCGTTTCCGTCCACCGGACCCAGGTAATAAAATCCGAGATTTTCAAAATAATTGCTGCCGTAAAGCGCGGATTTGATCATCATTTTGATTTTCAAAAGACCGTCAAACAGCTTTTCACCGATCAGAGGAATGTGCTTCAGAAAGGAAGCAATCGCACTTTTGGTGGTAAAGTAATGTTTGGAGGAACGAAGCTTGGAAAGATTTTTGGCAAACCGACCGATGTTTTTTGAGATGGACATCTCGTTTTCATTCAGAACAATAATCAGACGGAGCTTTTTGTGATTGTTGTTCATTGCCTCGTGCACCATGCCGCCCGTGTAAGCGCCGTCGCCGAGCATACAGACCGTATAGGCGTCCGAACCGCTGAGCTTGTCCGACTCCGCAAAACCGAGCGCGGCGGAAAGCGAGGTGGAGCTGTGTCCGGTTCCGAAGCAATCGTGTTCGCTTTCCTCCCGCTTCGGAAATCCGGAAAGCCCGCCCCCCTGACGCAGCGTGTCAAAACGGTCACGCCGACCTGTGAGAAGCTTGTGAACATAGCTTTGGTGACCGACGTCGAAAATCAGATGATCGTGCGGCGTGGAAAATACCCGGTGAATGGCAATCGTCGCTTCCACAATACCGAGGTTGGAGGCAAGGTGTCCGCCGTTTTCGTGCACCCGTGCAATCAGAAACCGCCGGATTTCCTCTGCCAGAGCAGGAAGCTCGGATGCATCCATCGCCTTCACGTCCTCCGGAGACGAGATGCGGTCAAGAAGCGGATATTCCGCTCCGGTATTCTTTTTATCGGAATTCATAATCCGCACCCTCCTCTCCGACCGATACCGCCCTTTTTCGACGTATCGTTAAAAACATACATATTAGTATATCACGCGTCTTTCCGTTTGTCAAGATAGAATTTGAACCGCCATCATTGAGCAGCAAAATCGGAAACGCGCACCAGATGTTGCGTATTTTGCAGAAAAAACATGAAATAATGCCGATTTATGCGCAATTTGTTGACAATGCTGCGCGATTGAACTATAATGACCTCGAACAAGAACAAAAGGAGTTGTAACTCTTATGCATTTTCAGAACCCGCCGCTTTCCGTTCTCCGCGAGAAGAAGTTGTTTATTTTCGATATGGATGGTACCCTGTTCCTCGGCGACCATGTTTTTCCGGAGGCGGTGCACCTGATTCTGCATCTGCGCAGTATCGGAAAACAGATCCTGTTTTTCACCAATAATGCCTCCCATAACCGCGAAGTGTACATGAAACGGCTGACCGGGATGGGCTTTGAACCGCACCCGGAGGAAATTATGAGCGCCGGAGACGTGACCGTGTCCTTTCTCCGGAAATACCGTCCCGGAAAAAAGGTCTACCTGCTCGGTACCCCGGAGCTGAAAAAATCCTTCCGGAACGCCGGTATCCCGCTCATCTCTGCAAAAGATACCGTGGCAGACATTGTTGTCAGCAGTCTTGACAGTACCATGACCTACCAAAAGGTCTGCCGTGCCTGCAATCTGATTGCCAAGGGAGCGGAATATTTTGCAACACATGCCGACCTTGTCTGCCCCGTGGAAAACGGATTCGTTCCGGACAGCGGAGCCATCTCGGCAATGATCTGTGCGGCAACCGGAGCCGCACCGGAATATTTCGGAAAGCCTTCCCCGAGGACCGTTCAGATGATCTGCGAAAGCAAAGGCACCGCACCGGCTGAGATGTGCTTCTTCGGTGATCGGCTTTATACCGACATTGCCGTCGGACGACGCAACGGAATCACCTCCGTGCTGGTTCTGACGGGCGAAGCCCGTGAAGAAGACCTTGCCTCGGCTCCCGCAGATGAAATACCCGACTTCCTTTTTCCGACGCTGGAGCCGTTGGATCTCGCATGGTTCGGCTCCGCCGGTGCTTCCGGGGATGGCGGAACGGAAGCAGGTTCTGTCAATCCCATAAAATAAGGTAGGAAATCACTCTTTTTTTTGCTTTTTTCTTAGAAATCATTGACAATCGGAGCGGTTCATGCTACAATAAACACAGAATGCTTGTGTATCGTAGGAGGGTTATCATGGCACTGTTCAGAAAGAAGAACAAAGAAGAAAAGAAGGATGTCGCAAAGGAGACCACACCCGTGGCATCCAAACAGGAAACGGAAAAGCCGAGCCTTTCTGTCTATAATGTAAAGGTTCCGACTCCGGCAGCTGCCCAGAATACAACGGCTTCCAAGGAGTCTGCCGCAATTTCCGCAAAGGAAGTCAAGCCGGCTGTCAAAACGGTACCTGCAAAAGCACCGGCAAAGACCGCAGCAAAGGCTCCGGCAAAAGCCTCTGCAAAGGCTGCGGCGACAAAGACCGCAACCAAACCGGCAACAACAGCAAAGCCGGTGGCAAAAGCGGCCAAAGCGCCCGCAAAAGCACCTGCCGTCACAGCGGTGCCTACGGTTGCCCGTCCCTTCTTTGTCAAGACCGAGGAGGATGTCCGGATCGCTTTTGATCAGGCAATCGCGGAGGCGGATGCCGAGATTCTGAGAAACGAAGCCAAGGCAGTCGGAAAATATGAATTTGAACTGGAGGTGGACGGCTTCCACTTCTATCTGCTTGCAAACAACGGTCAGGTGCTCTTTGACAGTCCGAGTTTCACAACTCTGCTCGGCGCCCTCAAGGGAATCGAAACCTTCAAAAAGACCGTTGCCGAGGAGCCGTTCGATGTCCGGAAGGATAAGTACGACCGTTACCGCTTTATTCTCGCCAGAAAATATTACGGAGAGAACTATACCACGAAGGAACAATGCCAGAAGTGCGTGGACTCCGTAAAGAATTTTGCAAACAATTCCAAAATTATCCGCTATACCCCCACCAAGGAGAATATCGCGGTTTATGAGGCGGCAAAGAACTGCAAGCGGGTGCCGGAGGATGTCAACTGGACCGCCATCGAACAGGCAGAACTGCAGTCTCCCAAAATGGGAAAGTTTGAAATCTGTAAAGAGGACGATCAGTATACCTTCTATCTCCTTGCCAACAACGGACAGATTCTCTATTCCAGCCGTTACTATGCCAATGAGAATGCCTGCCGCCGTGGCATTGATTCTTTCAAGCGTGCGGCTTATGTCGGCAACTTCTTCGTCGACCGGGATAAGTTCGGAAATTTCCGCTATGTGCTGAAGAACATCGGTTCTGCTCCCGCATTCATCGGTGAATCCTATGACAATAAACCGCAGTGCGAAAAAATCATTGACTCCGTGAAAAAGTTTATTGTTTCCGCTACCATCGAGCTGGAAGCCTGAATCAAGGACGGAGTACACCGCCAGAAAACCTACCAAAAGGGTGCCGCGCATGCGCGGCACCCTTTTGATACGGCTTGGTGATATCCTGCTCGGATGGTCAACTGCCCGGTTCCCATTCTCTCTTCCCTTCCTCTTTGGAATGGTATTCCCTGCCGGGATATCCCGTTTGACCCTTCGGCTGCAACGTGAAAAAAGAAGCAGAATTCCGGATTCCGGAAACCTCTGCTTCTTTTTTTATTTCATTCAGGCAACTCCAAAGCAATTGATGATAATCACCAAAGCAACTGCTACAACTACGAATACGGAAGACAGGACAATGGTCAGCTTGGAAAGCATTTTGTCTATCGTGCGTCCCTTCGTCTTTCCGAAGAAGGTCTCGGCACCTCCGGCAATCGTACCGGAAAGGCTCTTGTCCTTTGCGGATTGCATCAGAATAATTGCCACCAG
>CAKSPO010000015.1 GCA_934481515.1 uncultured Eubacteriales bacterium | reverse complement strand
CACCCCCTTTGATCGTTTCTGCTCGTGTTTTTTTGCATTCATGCGAAAACATTCGTAAAAACGCAAAGAAATTTCGGTATCGCCGTTTCGTTCCGTAAAACTTACCGGATGATGCCTTTTCGCTTTTTCTGAAGGAACCAGCCAAGCCAACCGAGATTTCCGGCAAGTGCGGCTCCGGCAACGCTGACGGTCACTACCTGACTTGTGACAGACACCTCGGCTTTTACGCCGGTATCCTCTTCTCCGATCCACCAGTTTCCGTTTTCTCCGATATAAGGCGTTTGTCCGTCCTTTCCGCTCACCCCGTCTTTGCCGTCTGTTCCGTTCGCACCGTCCTGCCCTGCGGCTCCGGTCTCACCGACAGCACCGGTTTCTCCGCGATCTCCTTTTTCCCCGTTTGCACCGGTTGCCTTGATTCCGAGGGAAATCCACGTTGCACCCTTATCATAAGAGATGTACCAGATCCCGTCCTTCCCGATCTTCAGCTCCGGAGTGGTACCGTCCGCGCCGGGGTCTCCCTTTTCTCCCTTCTCGCCTTTTTCCCCCTTCTCGCCCTGCGGTCCCTGTTTCGGGCGGAACCAGCTTGCCGTCAGCTGTTCCGCCTCGACGGGAACAGGATCTCCCGGATTATAATAATTTCCGTTGTTGTCTACCCACTGAAGTCCCGTACTGACGATTCCGATCTGCGGTGGGGTCAACCCGGCGGCGGTCGGAGCCGGATAAGATTCGCCTGCCTTTACTACAACCCTGATCTTTTCCGGTGCGGAGGCGTTTTCGCCGCTTCCGATAATCCCGCCGTTCAGATACAGGGTTACCGGCTTCATGGCATCGTAGGCAAGGTTCTGCGGAAGCTCCAATACCGGTCGGAGAAGGACATCATCAGAAGCCCAGCCTCCGTTGATCCGGTTCTCATAACCGTATTTCCCTCCGCGGACAATGCGGATTTCCTGTGCGCAGGAATAGAACCCCCCGATATTTTTTATCAGAGCACTGTTCTTCCCGACAATGACATCCCACTCATTGTTTGCCGGAGACCCCTTCGTCCTGTCGTCAGTTGCCCTGGCTTCTCCGCCGGAGGGCGCCCGCAGCGTATATGTAATTCCGTTTGCGGTATAATTCTTTCCGTATATCAATCCGGCAGAATTGAACAGATTCCATCCTTTGTTCTGCCCCATTCCCTCTTCCGCAAGAAACAGGCTGTGCAGATAGGTCTGGCTGTTGTGCGAGGATTGGGTTCCCTTAATGACATACGCATCAATGGTTCCGACATAAGTGAACGGAACATATCCGGTATACGGAATCATTCCGTCATTGCGGCATTCCGCTGTCAGATCAAAATAGTAGGTTTCCCCAACCTGCAGGGAAAACTGCTCTTCCGGAGCCGCCGCCACCCGCAACGGTGCCGCACCGATGAGACTGCACATAGCGATCAAAATGCCGAAAATCCGTTTTTTCATTTTTCGTTTCCTCCATTGAAATCTGATTCTGCCTTTCTTCGGTTTGTCGGCAAAGAGAAGACTCTCCGTTCGCCGGCTTCCTTTTCCGTGATGTCGTCCGTTCTTTTCCTTCCTGAAACTCTTTTTTGAAATAAATGAACGTTCATTTATATCATAACACAGGAAGAGACCGATTGCAACTGCTTTTTTTGATTTTTTCGAACCGTTGAATTACCGAACCGGATAGCCCTGTAAAAAACGGTTCCGACGGACAAAATCCGTTCCGCGGATTGACATTTTCCTCAGTACGTTGTATAATAAATGTTATATGACAGTGGATGATGATTTTTTACGGGGGACGGCACGCTGCAAAACTGCTTCGTGCCAAAACCCCGGAAGGAGGCGGCGCGATGTTATCTTCTGCGTTCAGTGCAGGGCTTTACGGAATTGAGGGCTTTCCCGTAACGGTAGAATGCAATCAAAGAAGCGGGCTGGAGGGCTTTGAAATGGTAGGGCTCCCCGATCTTGCCGTGAAAGAAGCCAAGGAACGGGTGCGTACCGCATGCTCCAACAGCGGATATCCCTTTCCCTACTCCCGTATCACGGTCAATCTTGCTCCCGCAGACCGAAAAAAAGAGGGCTCCGCGTTTGATGCCGCCATTCTGACCGCCATCTTTCACAGTTCCGGAATCATTCACAGGAGCGTAGACCTGACCGGAAAATGCATTGTCGGGGAGCTTTCTCTTTCGGGTGAACTCCGCCCGGTTCGCGGTATTCTCTGTATGTGCGTCGCCGCAAAGGAGAACGGCTTTACGGAGTTTTATGCACCGGTTGCAAACGCCAAGGAAGCCGCTGCCGTGGAAGGAATCACCGTCTATGCCGTTCCGAACATCCGTTCGCTGGTCATGCATCTCAACCGGGAGGCTTCGCTCACGCCTGTTTCCTGTGACCGTACCGCTTTTGAAAACGGCGTCAATGACTATCCTGTGGATTTTATGGACGTGCGCGGGCAGGCAATGGCGAAACGCGCCATGGAAATTGCCGCGGCAGGCGGGCATAATATTCTTCTGATCGGACCTCCCGGCACAGGAAAATCCATGCTCGCAAAGCGCTTACCGACCATTCTGCCTCCGCTGACCTTTGCGGAAGCAATTGAAACCACAAAAATCCATTCCGTCGCGGGAGTTCTTCCGGAGAACGTTTCCCTCCTTTCAATACGTCCGTTCCGCTCCCCGCACCATACGATGAGCCCGGTCAGTCTCGTGGGCGGTGGCGCCAATCCGCTTCCCGGCGAAATTTCACTGGCGAACAACGGCGTGCTCTTTCTGGACGAACTGCCGGAATTTCCGAAGCAGGTGACGGATGCGCTCCGCCAACCTCTGGAAGATCGGAAAGTCACCATCACAAGAGCCAACGGCAGAGTGACGTTCCCCTGCTCCTTTATGCTGGTCGGCGCGATGAATCCGTGTCGGTGCGGATACTTCGGACACCCCACCCGCAAGTGCACCTGCAAGCCGGAGGAGGTAAAACGCTACATTTCCCGGATCAGCGGTCCGCTTCTCGACCGGATGGACATTCAGATTGAGCTTCCCTCCCTTTCCTATGAGGAAATTTCCGCGCCGGATCCATCGGCGGAAACCTCTGCCGCCATCCGGGAGCGGGTAAGCGCTGCCCGGCGGTTTGCAGGGGAGCGCATGAAGAGTGCTGTCAGCGGTGTGTTCTGCAATGCACAGCTGGATGCCGCCGGTATTCACGCCTTCTGCGAAACGGATACGGAAGCGGCGGCGCTCCTCCGTGCCGCATATGACCGCATGGGACTGAGTGCCCGCGGTTATGACCGCATTCTGCGGGTGGCGCGCACCATCGCAGATCTGGATGCCAGTGAATTGATCCGCGCTCCGCATGTTGCGGAAGCGATTCAATTGCGCAGTCTGGATCGAAAATACTGGGGGTAATACCCAATCGAAAGTATCGGGAGAATACCGCAATGAATATCCGTTCTCTCTTCGGAGATCGTGCCTTTTATAAAAACCTGCTTGCCGTTTCCGTTCCCATCATCGTCCAGAACGCCATCACGAACTTCATCAGCCTTCTGGACAACGTGATGGTCGGGCAAATCGGAACCGAGCAAATGTCCGGCGTTTCCATTGTCAATCAATTATTGTTTGTCTTCAATCTCTGCATTTTCGGTGCGGTCTCCGGTGCGGGGCTTTTCGGTGCACAGTTTTTCGGAAAACAGGATCACCGGGGCATCCGCCATACCTTCCGCTTCAAAATGGTCAGCTGTGTCGGGCTGTGCGGCATCGCACTGCTGGTTCTGATTTTCCTTCAGAATCCGCTCATCCGCCTTTATCTGCACGAAGGCGGCGAAACAGGAGACCTGGAGCTGACCTTCCGCTATGCAAAGGAGTATCTTGCGGTCGCGCTTTGGGGTCTGATTCCCTACACCGTAACGCAGGTCTACGCGGCAACACTGCGGGAAATCCGTCACACCGTTCCGCCAATGACCGCCGGCATTATCGGCGTCGTCATCAATCTGACGCTGAACTACCTTCTGATCTTCGGAAAGTGCGGGTTCCCGGAAATGGGCGTTGCCGGCGCCGCGCTTGCCACGGTCGTTTCCCGGTTTGCGGAAACGCTGATCGTCATTCTATGGACACATCTGCACCGGGATGCCTGTGCCTTTATCGTCGGTGCTTACCGTTCCCTGCATGTTCCGCGGGAGCTGACGCGCAGAATTCTGATTACCGGTACGCCGCTGATGCTGAATGAAACGCTTTGGGCAGCAGGACAGGCGGCAGTATTGCAATGCTATTCCTTCCGCGGCATCGCGGTGATCTCCGCCATGAACATCTCCAATATCATCTCCAACACCTTCTCCGTGCTCTACCTCTCCGTCGGAACAGCCATTTCCATTCTGCTGGGGCATCATCTCGGTGCCGGTGACCGGGAAGGCGCGTTGTGCAATGCCAAAAAGATGATCTGCTTTTCCTTCTTCATGGGTGTTCTGGCTTCCCTTCTGATTGCTGTCAGTGCCCCCTTCTTTCCGAAGCTCTACAATACCACCGCAGAAGTACGCGCACTGGCAACCTCTCTCGCTTTTGCGGTCGCCTCTGCCGCGCCGTTGCAATCCATGCTCAACGGTTCCTATTACACACTCCGCTCCGGCGGAAAAACCGTGCTGACATTTTTGTTCGATTCCGCATATGTATGGTGTGTTACCGTTCCGCTTTCCTTCTGCCTGTCCCGTTTTTCACCGCTTCCGACGGTTGCGGTATACCTAATCTGCCTTTGGGTGGACATTCTGAAAACCATCTTCGGCATTGTGTTGGTCAACAAAGGAATCTGGCTGAACAATATGACCGACGGTGCGGAAACGGGAGAACCGCCTGCAACTCTGTAAATCCAATCTGTAAATCCGATGGGGAGAGAAACTCCCCGGACAGGAGCATACCGACATGACAGAACTATTGTCCAGACTGTTTGTCAAAAACCGACAGAACACCTCCGATCCTACCGTGCGCGCCGCCTACGGAACCATGGTCAGTGTGACCGGAATTCTTCTGAATCTGATTCTTTTTGCATCCAAATTTACGGTGGGAACCCTCTGCGGTGCCGTCTCGATCGTGGCAGACGCCGTCAACAACCTTTCCGATGCCGGTTCCCAGATCATTTCGCTGATTTCCTTCCGTATCTCCGCCAAACCAGCCGACCGGGAGCATCCGTTCGGACACGCACGGATTGAATACGTCGCGTCGATGATTGTTTCTTTCCTGATTCTTCTGATCGGGGCGGAACTTCTGAAAAGCTCCGTAAAAAAGATATTTTCTCCGAATCCGCCCGAAAAAAGCTGGATTGCCGTCGCGGTTCTGCTTTTCTCGATCTTTGCAAAGCTCTGGCTTTGCCTGTTCAACCGCAAAATCGGCAAGCGGATTGATTCCGCCGTCATGGAAGCCACCGCCGCCGACAGTCTGTCCGACGTGCTTTCCACCTCCGGCGTTCTGATTGCCACACTGCTTCTGCTCCTCTTCCCCGGAATCACGCTGAATCTGGACGCATATATGGGTGTGATTGTGGCAATTCTCATTCTGATTGCGGGAGTCAAAATTCTGAACGAGACCAAAAATTCCATTCTTGGGGAAGCTCCCTCAGAGGAAATCGTAAAAACCATCACCGAAACCGTGGAACGGTATCCGGCGGCGCTCGGAATCCACGATCTGATGGTTCACAATTACGGTCCCGGGCACATCATTGCCACATTCCATGTTGAAGTAGACGGAAAAGCAGACATCTTTGTTTCGCACGATGCCGTTGACAGCATGGAGCAGGAGTTGCGAAAAAAGCACGGAATTCTTGCCACCATCCACATGGATCCCATCATCACGGACAACGAACAGATCAACCGTCTGCACACGCAGGTGGAGGAGGCGATGCGATCCATCGACCCGTCCCTGCGGATTCACGACTTCCGGTTTGTTCCGGGAAAAACGCATACCAATCTGATTTTTGACCTTGCGGTTCCCTTTGAAATCAAAACGACGGATGAGGAACTTCGCCGCACAGCAGAAGAATGCATCCGCCGGATTGACCCCTCCTATTGTGCCGTCATTACCATTGACCGAGGATAAAAACCACGTTGTTTTTTGCAAAAAGACTTGCATTTGCGCCCCTCGTGTGCTATACTGAAAGCAGTATCTGCCGTATATCTGACACCATGGCTGTGTACATCCTTCATTGGTTTCTGCGGCTCCCCTTACGGATTTTACCTGAAAGGCGGTTTTTCCATGAAATCCTATCACAATTATCCTGTAGATATTTATGAAAATCTGAAGCAGGTCTACCATGCCAGTGCCGAAAAATTCGGCACCTCTCCCGCTTTTATGGAGCGGGTGGACGGTACGTGGAAATCCATCAGCTACCGTCGTTATGCGGCGGATGTCGATGCGCTGGGCACCGAGCTTTGCGCCCGCGGTTATGCCGGAAAACGGCTGATCGTAATGGGACAGAACTGCTATGCGTGGGTGGCAGCGTATATGGCGGTCATCTGCGGAGTCGGTGTGGTGGTTCCCGTCGACAAGGAGCTTCCCGAAGAAGAACTGGACAATATCATCGGTGTTTCGGAAGCCGCGGCGGTCATCTGCTCCGCAAAGTGTGCCGAAAAGGTAAAGAAAATCAACCGGGCTGTGGACTGTATCCTTTTTGAGGAACTTCCCTCCTTGATCGCCTCCGGCAAAAAGCGGATCAGAAACGGCGACCGCACCTATCTGGACGCGACCATCGACCGGGATGTAATGAGTGCATTGCTGTTCACCTCCGGTACCACCGGAGTTTCCAAAGGCGTTATGCTTTCCCATCACAACATCTGCTTCTGTATGTCGGAGGTCTGTCAGATGCTCTACGTCGGTCCCGGAGACGTGCTTCTGTCGGTTCTGCCGCTTCATCATGCGTATGAATGTACCTGCGGCTTCCTTTGCGAGGTTTATCGCGGAAGCACGGTTGCATTCTCCGAGGGCTTGCGCTACATGAGCCGCGACATAGCAGAGGTTCGCCCGACCGCAATTGCCTGCGTTCCGCTTCTGATTGAAACGGTCTACCGCAAGATTTGGGCAAGCATCCGCAAACAGGGCATGGAAAAGAAGGTGCAGAACGCCATCCGCATGACCAACGCCATTCATCCGAAAAAGCTTCGGCTTGCCGCAAAGCGCAAGGTCTTTTCCGAAATTCACAAAACTTTCGGAGGACGGTTGCGCATTCTGATCTCCGGCGGCGCCGCTGTGAACCCGGAAATTCTTTCGGGACTGCGGGACTTCGGAATTCTTGCCATTCAGGGCTACGGTCTGACCGAATGTGCTCCGATTGCCGCGGTTAACCGCGACACGTATTATCATGATTCTTCTGCCGGACTTGCCACTCCGAACGCGATTCTGGACATTTACGATGTACAGGACGACGGCACGGGAGAGATTCGCTACAAAGGGGAAAACGTGATGCTGGGTTACTACCGGATGCCGGAACTGACCGCAGAGGTCATCCGCGACGGGTGGTTTTATACCGGAGATCTCGGTTACCTGGATGAAGACGGATTCCTCTTTATCACCGGCAGAAAAAAGAACGTCATCGTCACGGCGAACGGAAAGAACATTTTCCCGGAAGAGCTGGAGACCTATCTCAACCGTTCCCCCTTCGTCAAGGAATCCGTGGTGGTCGGATATATCAATCCCAAAAAGAACGACTATGATATTGTCGCACTCATTTATCCGGACTATGACCACGTAGAAGAGGTTTACGGAAAGAATTTTTCCGGCAGTCAACTGGATCTGGAGTTGCGGAAGGCAATTTCCGAGGTCAACGGACTGGTTCAGTCCTACAAGCGGATTGAATCTTATCTGCTTTGGAAAGAACCGTTCCCGAAGAATACGTCCGCAAAAATCAAGCGTGCGGGACTCGCCGACGCGGCTTATCCGGATTACCTGCGGAATCATTCCAAGAACTGAAAACAAAACCAAAGCCCCTCGCGGCGACCGTCATTCGGTCGCCGCGAGGGGCTTTTTTGACTGTTTATCCGACTTCAGCGAATGCCGGTATGACCGAACCCGCCGGTACCGCGCTCCGTCTCGTCCAGTTCCTCCACGGGAATCAGTGCCGCACAAACAACGGGTAAAAACATCAGCTGGGCAATCCGGTCGCCTCTGCGGATTTCAAACGGCTCCCGGCTGCTGTTGTAAAGTCCGACACAGATTTCTCCGCGGTAATCGCTGTCAATGACACCGATCCCGTTGGAAAGCGCAATCCCTTTCTTTACGCCGAGTCCGCTCCGCGCCGCCACAATGCCGACAATCTCCCGGCTTGTGGGAGCAATGGAAACGCCGGTCGGAATCATGACACGCTCTCCGGGCAGGAGTGTCACCGTTTCCCCCTCCTCCAGTGCCGCGCGCAGATCCATCGCGGCGGCTCCGTCGGTCGCATATTCCGGAGGCTGCATCCCCCGTGACATTTTGATTCTGACTTCCGTATGCATTGTTGTATCCCTCCTTTTTGCCCCGCCTCAGACCTCAAGGTACCCCTTGAGCACCTTCAGTGTCTGAAAAACGCCGTCCTTGTGACTGCGCTCATATCCGTGGCTGGCATATACGCCGGCGCCGATCAACCCGTGCCGCACGTCACTTCCGGCAGAAAGCGTCGCCTCCACATCCGAGCCGTAGTGCGGGTAGACATCCACGGCATAATCCGCCCCCTCGCGCCGGGCGGCATCAATCAGCTTTCCGACGACAGCATAGCTGTAAGGTCCGCCGGAATCCTTGGCACAGATGGAGACCTGCCGTTCCGTGCACTGCAAGCCATCGCCGACGCATCCCATATCCACGCTGATTGCTTCCGTCACGCCTGCCGGAACCGACGCGGCTCCGCCGTGTCCGACCTCTTCATATACGGTCACATGAACGTAGGTTCTGCGGGGAAGCGCAATCTTTTCGTCCCGGAGCCATTGGGCAAATGCCAGAAGGATTCCAACCGAGAGCTTGTCGTCAAGAAACCGGCTTTTGATATATCCGGATGCGGTCACGCGGCTCCGCGGATCAAAGCACACCACGTCTCCGACCTCGATGCCGAGTTTTCGCACCGATGCCGCGTCGGTCACATCCTCATCCGGTACCACCTCTGTGGTGTCAAAGCTTCTTTTGGTATTTCCGTACTCCCCGTTGACGTGAACCGAGGCGTTGCAGAGCTGTAGGGTTCCCTCAATGACTTTCCCTTCGCGGGTATAGATGCGGACGTTTTCCGCTTCCCCGTTTTCCGCACGCATTCCACCCAAAGGGGTCACCCGGAGTCTGCCGTTGCCCTTGATCTCGGCGACCATTGCACCGAGCGTATCGGTGTGCGCTTCCAGAAGCAGGGCGTTCTCGTTTTCACTGCCGCCGAGATCCGCAAGGACTCCGCCCTTCTCCGTTCTCTTTACCGCATAGCCAAGTTCCGAAAACGCTTTCTCTACCCAATCCGCCGCGCGCTCCGTCCAGCCGGTCGGGCTGTCGATGGAGAGCAGTTCCATGGTTTTTTCCACGGCAAGATCTGCATATGTATGGTTCAGTTCCATTTTCCCTTCCTCCGATTGCTTCTTTCAAATCCCGGATTCCGCCGGGAAATCCGCAGATGGTTTTCTTCATTTTATCACAAGAGAGAACGGCTGTCAAGCGTTCGCGCCAAGGCTTTCCGACAAAAAGCAGGAATCACAGCAGTTTTTCCATTCTTCCGATGGCTTCCTCCGTGTCCTCATGATCGGCAAACGCGCTCAGGCGGAAATACCGTTCTCCGCAGGCTCCGAAGCCGCTTCCCGGCGTTCCGACCACCTGCGCCCGCTCCAAAAGAAAATCAAAAAAAGTCCATGCATCCATTCCTTCCGGGCACCGGATCCAAAGATACGGTGCGTTTTTTCCGCCGCAAAACCAAAGTCCTTTTTCCGCAAAGAACGCAGACAGCTTTACCGCGTTCTCCATATAATACCGGACATTTTGCATGGATTCCGCGTGTCCCGCAGGGGAAAGCGCCGCTTCTGCCGCGCGCTGAATCACATAGGGAACACCGTTGAATTTGGTTGCCTGCCGTCTTTTCCAAAGGGCGGAAAGCGAAATGCCCTGCGCCTTCAATGCCGCCGGGAGAACGCACCAGCCGCACCGCATTCCGGTAAAGCCCGCACTCTTGGAAAGACTGCAGATTTCCGCCGCACACGCATTCGCACCGTCGATTTCATAGATGGAGTGCGGAGAGTCGTCCGTGATATAAGCCTCGTATGCTGCGTCAAACAGGATCAAAGACCCGGTGCGCAACGCAAACCGCACCCACGCTCCAAGCCCCTCCCGGCAATATACCGTACCGGTCGGATTGTTCGGGGAGCAAAGACAGATGATGTATGCCCGCTCCGGAAGCCCCGTCGGAAGCGGCAGAAATCCGTTTTCCTCCGTGGCGGAAAGCCGGATGATTTTTCTCCCGCTCATCCGGTAACTGTCCGCGTAAACAGGATACGAGGGATCCGGTATCAGAATTTCATTCTCTCCGAAAAGGTCGGTCAGATTTCCGAGATTGCTTTTCGCTCCGTCGCTGACAAAAATCTCCTCCGTTCCGATCCGGATGCCTCTTCCTGCATAGAATGCGGAAATTGCTTGCCTCAAAAAGTCATAACCGCTCTCCGGCGCATAGCCACGAAAGCTCTCTTTTTTTCCCATCTCCTCCACTGCCCGATGTAAGGCTTCGATCACATGTCTTCCAAGCGGAAGGGTTACATCGCCGATGCCAAGGCGAAGAATTTTCTTTTCCGGATGCGCGGCGCGGTAAATGCCGATCCTTTGCGCAATTTCGGAAAAAAGATAATTTTCCTCCAGGTTTTCAAAATGTTCATTCAAGCGAATCCGCATTCTCATACACCCCTTCGTAAACCGTTTGCGCTGTCCCCGTCAGATAAACGCGGTTTTCCGCCGTGCAAAGCACCTGCAAGACTCCGCCCGGAAGGCAGACACGGATTTCCCGTTCCGGAGCGCAGATGCCCGTTGCCACCGCCGCCGCGACCGCGGCACAGGCTCCGCTTCCACAGGCGAGCGTCTCTCCGCTTCCCCGCTCATAAACCCGCATAAGCAACTCTTCCGGAGAAGCGGGAAAAACGACCTCCGTATTCACGCCCTCCGGGAAAAGCCGTGAACGTTCCAGCGCGGCTGCAAACTGCTCCGGTTCCGGCACCTGTGCGTCATCCGTAAAGAGAACGGCATGCGGATTTCCGACCGAAAGCGCCGTGACGCGGAGCGTTTTTCCGTCCATGGTCAACGCTTCATCGATCATCGGTGCCGCTCGGCAAACAGGAACCGCTTCCGGAGAAAAGGAAGCGCTCCCCATCTCCACCCGCACCTGCATGGTAGCACTCCTCTTCTCCGGAAAGAGAAATAGGCGCCGGACGCCGCTGCGGGTATCGACCGTCATTTCTGTTTTTTTGCACAACCCGGAGTCATAAAGATACTTTCCGACACAGCACAGCGCGTTCCCGCAGATATTTCCCTCGCTTCCATCTGCGTTGAACATCCGCATTTCCGCGTCCGCACGTGCGGACGCGGAAATGAGCACCAAGCCGTCCGCGCCGACCGAAAAATGCCGCAGAGACATTTTTCGGGAAAGCGCTCCGGGATCCTTCGGCATCCATTCCGTGCAGTCGAGATAAATATAGTCATTTCCCGTGCCATGCATTTTCGTAAACGGAATTTTCAAATGTGTTCTCCTTTATCGCTGATATTGCAATGCGGTGCGGCTTCCCCCAGGAAAGCATTTCTCATGGTTTTCTTCAAAAGGTCTTTCATATCATAAAGTCCCGGCTCCTGCCCGATCAGAAAAGCCGCCGCCATCAGCGCCCCCTCGGCAAAAATCTTCCGGCTGTGCGCCTCATGACGCAACGTGAAGGTCTGGGTATCGGTTGCAATCCGTACCTCGTGCTCCCCTGTAACGTTCCCCAATCGGACGGAATGAATTCCGATCTCCCCTCTTTTCCGCCTGCCGTGACCGGTTCTGCCGCATTGCAGCTCCCCCGCTCCGCGGGCGCTCCGGATTGCCTCTGCAAGCAGCAAAGCCGTTCCGCTGGGCGCGTCCTCCTTGCGGTTGTGATGGGTTTCGATGATCTCCGCATCCGCATCCGGAAATGCGCGGGCAACGACTCCGGTCAGCTCCTCCAGAAGTGCGATTCCCGGAGACAGATTGGCGGAAAAAAAGACCGGAATCCGCTTTGCCGACTGAAAAATTTCTTCCTTTTCCGCTTCGGTATGTCCCGTCGTGGCAATGACCGCAGGAATTTTCCGGGAAACTGCAAACCGCAACAGCGCCCCGGTTGCACTATGATGTGAAAAATCGATGATGCAGTCGACATTCTCGTGAACCGATGCCCAATCGGTATAAACCGGAATTCCGCCGACATCCTGAACCGTCCTGTCATATCCGGCAACCGGAACGCTGTTCCGCATTCCCGCAAGGCATGCTTCCGCCACCATCCATCCCATCCTGCCGCCGATCCCGCTAATCAGTATATTCATTATGGTTCCTCCTCTTTCCTTTTTCCATGCCCGCGCCGGATATTCCGACCGAATAGCTCCGGGTCGAAACGCAAAAAGGCAGGAAACCGTGCTGTTTTACACGGTTTCCTGCCTTTCATTGCATCTGTTTTCGGAACATCCATCGGAAAGCACGGACGCTGTCGTGGCAGGAATGCCGCCCCATCGAAAAGGATTCCCCACCGGGAAGAGGCTCAAACATTCCGGGACTGCATTCTGCGTTTTTTCGAAAAATATATTCCGGTCGCCGGCGTATGCGCATGGTTCGGATCAGGTATAAATCGGCTTCGTTGCGCAGAGTGCGGAAACCTCTCCGCTCACCCGCTCGCGGCATGCCTCGAAATCCGCCGCGACCTCCCGCATCCATGCGGCAATGCGGCGCATATCCGCCTCGTCAAAACCGCGCGTGGTGACCGCCGGTGTTCCGACACGGATTCCGCTGGTAACAAACGGTGTCTCCGGGTCGTTGGGGATTGCATTTTTGTTGACGGTGATATGCACCTCATCCAGCCGTTTCTCCATCTCCTTCCCGGTAATCCCGAAGGGACGCAGATCCATCAGCATCAGATGATTGTCCGTATCTCCCGAAACGATCCGGAAGCCCTCCTCCCGAAGTGCCGTACAAAGCGCTTTCGCGTTGCGGAGCACCTGTTTCTGATAAGTGCGGAAGTCCTCCGTCATCGCTTCCCCAAGTGCCACTGCCTTGGCGGCAATGATATGCTCCAGGGGACCTCCCTGCGTGCCGGGAAAAACCGCTTTGTCGATCGGTTTTGCAAGCGCTTCCCGGCACAGGATCATTCCGCCGCGGGGGCCGCGAAGCGTTTTGTGCGTGGTGGTTGTCACCACGTCTGCATACGGAACCGGACTCGGATGCACCCCTGCCGCCACAAGACCTGCAATATGCGCCATGTCCACCATCAGATAGGCTCCGACCTCGTCGGCAATCCGGCGGAATGCCGCAAAATCAATCGTCCTGGAATAAGCGCTGGCTCCGGCGATGATCAGCTTCGGTCTGCATTCCAATGCCACACGACGGATCCCATCATAGTCCAGCATCTCGGTTTCCGGGGAAACACTGTAGGGAACGATGTGAAAATATTTTCCGGAAATATTGACCGGAGAGCCATGGGACAGATGCCCGCCATGGGCAAGATTCATTCCCATCACGGTATCTCCCGGATTCAAAAGCGCAAAAAACACCGCCAGATTGGCATTGGCGCCGCTGTGCGGCTGAACATTGGCATGCTCGGCACCGAAGAGTGCTTTTGCACGCTCCCGTGCCAGATTTTCCACAATGTCCACGTATTGGCACCCTCCGTAGTAGCGTTTTCCCGGAAACCCCTCCGCGTATTTGTTGGTCAGCACCGTTCCTGCCGCCAGAAGCACGGCACGGGAAACGATATTCTCGGAAGCAATCAGTTCAATGTTCTGCCTCTGGCGGTTCAGTTCCAGGTTGCACGCCTCATAGACCTCGCGGTCATAGGCGGAAAGCTCGTCAAAAAAATTCATGCGCATCCTCCCTTTCAAAAAAGCAGTTCTGCCGCATGGGCAGAACCGCTTTGTCGCTTCTCTTCCGGAGTGCCTCACCGGCAGCCGGTGAAGCTTTTTACCGACTGCTTTTATTATATCCGGACTGCGGCGCTTTGTCAATAGAATTTTCGCGCGACCGGAGAAATTGTGCGGAAAAGACCTCCGCCTCCGATCGGTAATACTGCTCCTGAAAATGCACCGCCCGTGCGACTTCCGCCGCCGTAAAAACCATGCCGACGGGCGCCCCCACCAGCTTGTCCTCCACATCATCCTCCCTCCGGACAACGCCGATGATGTGCGCGTCATATGCTTCCTCCGGGGTCTTTACGCCAAGCAAATAAACGTCCAGCTCCTCGCCGTCCCCGCCAAGTACGCCCGGAACATATCCGTAATTGATCGGATAACAAAGGTCATATTTTTCCTTATGGTGCACATATCCGATCGGTCGGTCAATACAAATCCGCACGGTTTTTCCGGCGAATCTCCGGATCAGCGCTTCCCGCGCTTCCCGGTTCATCTGCGGCTTCTCCATTTTTCTTTCCCTCCGCAATGTTATTCCGCGTTTTATCATACCATATCCGGGCGAAAAAAGCAACCGCCATTCCGGATTTTTCTGCCGAATCCGGCGGAAAGATGAAAAAAAACCTTGCAATTTTTCTTTTTTGGGCTATAATATAGTATGTAAAATAAGGAATTGCATGGCTGTTCTGCATTGCGGTTCCGTGTTCCTGCTCAATTTCATTTCCGGAGGCAAAACAATGAACAAAAAACTGGAAAAACTCAACAATTTTGAAGGTGTAAAGGGTCCCGTCCTGACCATCGTCATGGACGGTGTCGGTCTGGCACCGGACACCGTTTCCAATGCGGTCAAAAGCGCCTATACCCCCAATCTTGACATGCTGATGGCAAACTATCCCATGGTCGCGCTGAAGGCGCACGGCACTGCCGTAGGACTTCCCTCTGACGACGATATGGGAAACAGCGAGGTCGGTCACAACGCCCTCGGCGCCGGTCAGGTGTTCGCACAGGGCGCCAAGCTGGTCTCCAACTCCATTGAAAGCGGAAAAATGTTTGAATCCGCCACCTGGAAGGAGCTGATTGCAAACGTCCGCGACCATCACTCCACTCTGCACTTCCTCGGTCTGTTCTCGGACGGCAATGTGCATTCGCACATCGACCACCTCAAAGCAATGCTGAAGGAAGCCAAGAAGGAAGGCGTGGAGCATGTCCGCGTGCATATCCTTCTGGACGGACGCGATGTGGGTGAAACCTCGGCACTGGATTATATCAACCCGTTTGAGGAATTTCTGAACGGTCTGCGTGCTCCCGATTTCGATGTCTGCATCGCCTCCGGCGGCGGACGGATGCAGATTACCATGGACCGCTACGAAGCAAACTGGAGCATGGTGGAAAGGGGCTGGAAAACCCACGTCCTGGGTGAGGGCAGACAGTTTGCTTCCGCCGCGGAAGCAGTACAGACCTACCGGAATGAGCTACACGTCATCGACCAGGATCTTCCCGCTTTCGTAATTGCGAAGGACGGCAAGCCTGTCGGTTGCATGGAGGACAATGACAGCGTGATTTTCTTCAACTTCCGCGGGGACCGTTCCATTGAGATTTCCCGCGCCTTTGACGCGCCGGAAGGACAGTTCGACCGGTTTGACCGCGTCCGCGTTCCGAAGGTGGTTTATGCCGGCATGCTGGAATACGACGGTGACCTTCATATCCCGCACAAGTATCTGGTTTCTCCTCCGGAGATTACCAACACCATGGGCGAATACATGGCAAATACCGGCATTCCCGTGCTGGCAATGTCGGAAACCCAGAAGTTCGGTCACGTTACCTACTTCTGGAACGGCAACAAGTCCGGAAAATTCAGCGAGGAACTGGAAACGTATATCGAAATTCCGTCTGACGTGGTTCCGTTCGAACAGCGCCCGTGGATGAAGTGCGCCGAAATTACCGACCGCCTGATTGAATGCCTGAAGTCCGGAAAGTACCGCTATCTGCGCGTCAACTTCCCGAACGGGGATATGGTCGGCCATACCGGCTCTCTTGCCGCCACCCGTTGCTCCATGGAAGCGCTGGATCTTCAGCTTGGCAGAATTCTTCCCGTCATTGACGAATTGGGCGGCATGGCGATCATCACTGCCGACCACGGAAATGCCGACGAAATGTATGAAATGGATAAGAAAACCGGACTTCCCAAGGTAGATAAGAACGGTCACTACAAAGCAAAAACCAGCCATACGCTCAACCCTGTTCCCTGCATTTTCTACGACAATACCGAGGCGAAGAATCATTACCGTGTCAAGACAGAGGGCAAGTTCGGACTTTCCGATGTCGCCGCTACAACGGTCAACCTGATGGGCTACAAGGCTCCCGAAATGTGGGATCCGTCCATCATTGAGGTGCTCGGATGAGTCTGTTCAAAACGGAGTTGCACGCGCACACCGCAGAGGTCAGTCCATGCGCCGCCCTCCGGGCACCGGAGGTCGCGGAACGCTACATTGCGGCAGGCTATACCACCATCAGCGTTACCAACCATTACTGCGATTATGTCATCGACCCGGCAGGAGAGACATGGCAGGAAAAAATCGACCATTATCTGTCCGGTTACCGGATTATGAAGGACTATGCCGGGGATCGGTTGCAGGTTCTTCTGGGATGTGAGCTCCGCTTCACCGAGAGCATGAATGACTATCTTGTGTTCGGTCTGAGCGAAGAGTTTCTGATTTCCCATCCCGATCTGCACCACATGACACTGAAAAGCTTTTCCGAGCTTGCCCGAAAAAGCGGACTGCTTCTGATTCAGGCGCATCCCTTCCGGGACGGAATGAAAATTTCCAACCCAAAGCTGTTGGATGGTATCGAGGTCTTCAACGGCTCTTTTGGACAAGATTCCCGGAACGACATTGCGGTTCAATGGGCAAAGAAATACCATCTGCTCCGCACTTCGGGCAGTGATTTTCACCATGCCACCTCTTTGGAATGTGCCGGAATTCTGACCGAAACTCCCGTGACAAACGAAAAGCAACTGGCAGAAATCCTGCGCACCGGCGACTGTGTTCTGCATTGCTCCGGTCCTGCCGCAGAGCGGGACGGAATGCACGACATGCCGGCAAAATACTGAAAAACAAGGAAACTCTATGGAACAACAACAGACCAATCTGGATACCTTGCGCGAAACATGCGAAGGATGCCATAAATGCCCGCTCGGGGATACCCGAACCAACTCCGTTTTCGGCACCGGAAATCCGAACGCCGAGTTGATGTTTGTGGGAGAAGCACCGGGAGAACAGGAGGATTTGTCCGGCATTCCCTTTGTCGGTCGTGCTGGACAGTTGCTGGACAAATATCTCTTTGCGGTAGACATCCCGCGGGAAGAGGTTTACATCGCCAACATTCTGAAATGCCGTCCCCCAAAAAACCGGGATCCTCTCCCGGAAGAGGAGGATGCCTGCATCGGATTCCTTCGGGAGCAGGTACGCTTGATTCAGCCGAAGCTGATCATCTGCCTCGGACGCATCGCCGCCATGCGGCTGATTAAACCGGATTTCAAAATTTCCAAAGAACACGGAATGTGGTTTGAAAAGGGTGACTATCTGATGACAGCCATCTTCCATCCGGCGGCGCTTTTGCGTGACCCCCGCAAAAAGGAAGATACGCTGGAGGATATGAAACGAATCAAAGAAAAGCTGACGGAACTGCGGGGACAAAACTGACAATGGATGTTCAAGCGCTCTTCTCTGTCATGCTTACGCTGTTCTGCCTGATGGTCTGCGGCTATTTCTGCCGCAAGACCGGAATCATTACCGAAACCATCTCCAAGGGGCTTTCCAGACTGATTATCTCCGTGGGACAACCGATGATGATTATTGACGCGCTCAACCGTGCCGATTATTCCGGAAAGCACCTGCGTATTGCATGGCAGGTAACCCTTTTAAGCTTTGCCGTACATGCGCTCCTCTGCATCATGGCATTCGGGATCGGAACGCTTTTGCGGGGCAAGGGAAATCCCGACCGGAACAAAATTTTCGAGTTTTCGCTCGTGTTCGCCAATGTCGGATTCCTCGGATTCCCCATTCTGGAATCCGTCCTCGGAACCGGAATCGGAAGCTTTGTCGGCGCTTTTTACGGTATCGGCTATCACCTCTTTCTGTGGACGTGGGGCATTCTGATCCTTTCCCGCGGGCGGGAGGACATCCGCCTGACTCCGAAAAAAATTTTTCTCAACTACGGAACCATCCCCTGCGCCATCGGCGTTGCGCTCTACCTGTGCAAACCGCTGTTTACGCTTCCGGATTTCTGTTCCTCCTTTCTCGGATATCTGGGAAATCTGTGCACCCCGATTTCGGTTCTGGTCACAGGATCGCTCCTCGCGGCGTTGGGGCTTGCAAAGCTCTTTACCACTCCACGCCTGTATCTCCACGCGGCAATCAAGCTTCTGCTCCTTCCGTTTCTCCTCTGCATCCTTGCAAAGCTTGCGGGGCTGAATGAATTTTATCTTCTGATTGTCGCCGCAATGGCAGGTGTTCCGAGCGCCGCCACCGCTACCATGCTGGCGGAACTGTACGATATTGAACCGGAATACGCTGCGCAGACCGTCGGCATGACCTCTCTGCTCTCCACGGCAACGCTCCCGCCATTGATGCTTTTTGCGCAGTGGCTTGCAGCCATCTGACGTACTGTAAAATACATCGTACTGTCCTATCAAAATGCGCCGCGCTGTTTCCCAATGAAGGAAACAGCGCGGCGTTTTTTTGAGCGGTTTGCAAAATAAGAAGCGGCGAACCTCCTCTCACTTTTCCCCGGATGCCGGACAGGAGATGCGAAGCCGGAAATCAATCTGCTCTCCCGGACGGATCCGGCAGGAAGCAAGCGGCGGCTGACCGCCGCAGGAAGCCGACCCGACACCGCTCATACGGTGATCCGCACAGAGAAAATGTCCGGTAGGAATCAGACCCTTCCGGTGCGCCAGATTTTGTCGGCAGAAATCAGCGACGGCTGGTTACTTTTTGTGATGGGAAAAGAGACCGCTCTTTTCATACGCCTCGGAGGAAATGTCCGTCAGGGTATAGCCGGTCGCCTTGACGGTTTCGCGGAGCTTTGCCTCGTCCAGCGGTTCCTCGCTGAGAATTTCGGTCTCCCCTTTGCTGTGGGAAGAGGTCACCTTCTTGACGGCAAAGGCATTCCGGATGGCATCGTTCATATGCGATTCGCACATTCCGCACATCATTCCGTCGATCTTCAGTACTGTTTTTGTCATTTTTCTGTTCTCCTTTTTTTATTTATCTGTTTTCCGAACGGATCTGAGTTGATAGCCCGCCGCCTGTACGGCAGTGGAAAAACGCCCGGTCAGCTCCGGGACGGAACTCTCCGGCGTGCCGGAAAGCGTGACAACGGCGTTCTTTTTCTCGTGGCTGACCTGTGCGCTCTGTACCTCCGGGAGCGCCTCCAGAGCGTCCCTCACCCGCTTTTCGCAATGTGCGCACATCATTCCCTTGATGGAAAGAACATATTGAATTTCTTTGATCGGATGCACTTCGGAGGGCGGCACCGCGTGATTTCCGGTCGCCGGTTTTTTTCCATATAATTTGCAAAGGTTGAGCCGCAGGGCGTTGGTGACAACAAAAAAGCTGGAAAGGCTCATCGCGGCGGCACCGAACATCGGATTCAGCGTGATGCCGAGCGCGACAAAGCACCCTGCGGCAAGCGGAATTCCGATGATGTTGTAGATAAATGCCCAGAAGAGATTCTCATGAATGTTGCGCAGTGTTGCGCGGCTGAGACGGATTGCCGCCGGGACATCGGTCAGCCGGCTCTTGACCAGCACAATGTCTGCCGCATCAATGGCAACGTCGGCTCCCGCGCCGATGGCAATTCCGACATCCGCACGGGTCAGTGCCGGTGCGTCATTGATCCCGTCGCCAACCATGGCGGTCACGCCGTGCTCCTTCAGATCGCGGATAATCCATTCCTTTCCGTCCGGAAGAACGCCAGCGATGACCTCATCCACACCTGCCTGCGCACCGATGGCTTCTGCTGTGCGCTGATTATCTCCGGTCAGAAGGACGATCCGGATTCCCATCTTCCGCAACTCACGGATTGCTTCCGGGCTGTCCTCCTTGATGGTATCCGCGACCGCAATCATACCGAGAATGTTGCCTCCGTCGGAGAAAAGCAACGGAGTTTTCCCTTCTCCGGACAGCTTTTCTGCACGCTCCCGCAGTTCTGCAGGAATTTCGGACTGTTCCCCAAGGAATCGCAGGCTTCCGCCTGTGATTCTGCGGTCTTCCAGCAAAGCGGTCAGGCCGTTGCCGGGAAGCGCTTCAAATTCCGTCACCGGTGCAGGGGTCAGATGCAGTTCCTCTCCCTTTTGCAAAACGGCTTTTGCCAGCGGATGCTCACTCCGTGCTTCCAGAGCAAGCGCTGTTTTCAGAAGCGTTTCTTCGTCGATGCCGGAAGCCGGAACCATATCGGTCACCCGCGGTGCGCCTTCGGTGACCGTTCCGGTCTTATCCAGTGCGACTACGCGGATCTTTCCGGCGTTCTCCAGTGTTTCCGCGGTCTTGAACAAAATTCCGTTTCTTGCTCCCAGTCCGTTTCCGACCATGATCGCCACCGGCGTCGCAAGTCCCAGTGCGCAGGGGCAGCTGATGACAAGCACGGAAATCGCCCGCGCCAACGCATAACCCGCATCCGCACCGATCAGAAGCCAGACTGCGAATGTCACAGCGGAAATTCCCATCACGACCGGAACGAACACGCCGGAAACGCGGTCGGCGGTTTTTGCGATCGGGGCTTTGGAGGTTGCCGCGTCGCTGACCATGCGGATGATCTGCGACAGCGTGGTATCCTCGCCGACGCGGCTCGCCTCGCACGTCAGATACCCTGACTGGTTGACGGTTGCTGCGGAAACGCCGTCTCCTGTCGTTTTATCAACGGGAATGCTTTCCCCGGTCAGAGCTGCCTCGTTGACCGCGCTGTTCCCTTCCAGCACGATTCCGTCCACCGGAATATTTTCGCCGGGGCGGACGACAAAAATATCTCCCTTCCGCACCTGTGCAATGGGAACGGTAACCTCTTTTCCGTCCCGCAGAAGGACAGCTTCCTGAGGCACCAACTTCATCAGGCTTTTCAGTGCGTCGGTGGTTTTTCCTTTGGATCTTGCCTCCAGCATCTTTCCGACGGTAATCAGGGTCAGGATCATCGCCGCAGATTCAAAATAAAACTCGTCCATATAGTGCATGACGGCATCCATGTCACCTGCCGCCTGTGCGCCCGTCATGGCGAACAGTGCGTACACGCTCCATGCGTAGGATGCAGTGGCGCCAAGTGCGACCAGCGTATCCATGTTCGGCGATCGTTTCCACAGGCTCCGGAAACCACTGACAAAAAAGTGCTGGTTGATGACCATAACCATGCCGGAAAGCAACAGCTGTACCAGTCCCATGGCGACGTGGTTTCCGTCGAACCAGTGCGGAAGCGGGAAATTCCACATCATATGCCCCATGGAAAAATACATCAGAATCAGCAGAAGAACGACGGAAGCGATCAGTCGTTTTTTCAGCTTCGGCGTTTCGGTATCAGCCAGGGAATCCTCCTCTGCCGCGGCAGGCTTTGCTTCCGTTCCCCGCAGTTTTGCGCCATATCCTGCGTCCTTTACCGCCCGGATGACATCCTGTGCCGGTGCGTCTCCTTCGACCGACATGGAGTTGGTCAGAAGGCTTACGGTGCACTTCCCGACTCCTGCCACCTTTCCGACCGCTTTTTCGACGCGGGCGGCGCACGCCGCACAGCTCATTCCCGTAACGGTGTAATGTTCCGTTCGCATACCTCGCTCTGTTCCCTTCCTTCTATTTCATCAGCTTCTGCATGGTAGTCAGCAGTTCGTCAACAACCTCGTCCTTGCCCTCCCGGATGTCCCGCACCACGCAACCGTGGATGTGGTCGGACAAAATTTCCCGGTTGAAGGCATTGAGCGCCGCTCCGACAGCGGCGGACTGGATCAGAATATCATTACAATAGCAGTCCTTTTCTATCATCGTCTGAATTCCGCGGATCTGTCCCTCTATCCGCCGGAGCCGATTGAGCAGGGCTTTCTTCCGTTCCTCTGTCCGCAGGGTATGCTTCCCCGCACAGCATTTGCATTTTTCGTTTTCCATATTCGCTCCGTATACCCCGGTTGGGTATTTTTATTATATACCCCCTGCGGGTATTTGTCAAGAGGTTTTGAAATTTTTTCTTTTTTGAAAGTATGGATCGTTCAGGGAAAAATATGCGGCGAACGCAAGGAATGACCTTATTTTGAAAAACAGAAATTTGCCGGCTTGTTTCTCTTTCTCTTGCTGCGGCGGAAAGGCAAAATCGGATTCTCATTTTTTCGGGCACCGATTCGCTGCGCGCCGGAGAAGGCTTCCAGTAAGTTTGCCATCGGTGCGGTATTTTCTACCCGAAGATGATACAAATTCCGGTCTTTGTCGGGAGCGCCTTTTCAAAGACCACAAAGAAAAAAGAGGAGCATCGCTTTTCAGCGATACCCCTCTTTGCGGGTTCCGTTTTTTCGTTGAGAATACGAAAATGAATTCCGGAGATCTTTCATTTTTTGAAATGCTCCTTCCGATATTGTAACGGAGCAATTCCCTCCGCTTGACGAAACTGCTTTGCAAACTGGGCAGAAGAACAAAAGCCGCACCGCCCCGCGATTTCCGTGCAGGACAGGTTGGTGGCGGCGAGAAGGTCTTTTGCCGCCTGCATCCGCTGGCGGATCAGAAACGCGCGCGGGGAAATACCGTTTTCCGCCTTGAAGCGATGATGAAAATAATCGTAGCTGTATCCGGTTTGTTCCGCGACGGCAACAAGGGAGATCGGCTCCCGGTAATTCTGCTCCAGAAAGCGGACGGCGAAATCCAATTGCTTCGGCTGGTGGGTCTCCGTCGCGGTCAGCCGGAAAATCCGGAGTGCCAGCTCGTCGGTCTTGGCGGCAAGCATGGCACGGTACTGTGGCGGTTGGCGGTGAATTTCATCGACCATTTCCTCCATAATACCGGCAATCTGTCCGGATTCGTCATGATACAATCCGCCCATCAGGGGAACCGTGCTTTCCAGAATGGCGCAGATGACCCATCCGCCGGAAAAGTATGCTTCGGAATGCTCTGTTCCCGGCGGCAGTACCGAAATATCTTTTGCCCCGAAGGAAAGCGTTTTTTCTCCGATCTGCATTTTTCCGGCTCCTTCCGGATAGCACACAATTTCATAGTAGGAATGCCTGTGCCACGGTACCGTGATTCCGGACGGGCGCTCCGCTTTCCATGCGGAAATCACCTTGGAAACGCTCATTTCTTTCCTCCTCAAAAAACCGGTTTGCACAAAAAGAGAACCGGTTTGCTATATCGGAACGTCGTCGTGTGCGGTACAATAAGGTCAGCGATACTATCAAATGTTTGGGGAAAGGAGGTCTGCCGATGATAACAGAATTTGTGCCGCCTCTGATCAGAATCATTCGTCTGAATGACACGGATATTCTGACAAGCTCCGCCGGTGCTGTGGAGCCGGACGATTCGGATTCGGTTCGCTGGACACCGCTGTACTGACACCTTTGATTGTACCACAGATTTCTTTTGTTGTCAAGAAACCAAAAAACGAAGAAGGAATTATGATGAAACACAAAATGCAGAAAAATGTGCTTGCTTTGTTCCTTGGCTTGCACCTGTTGCTCTCCGCCGCGCTTCCGGTTTTTGCCTCGGAAGGAGCCGATGCCGCCGTCCCGTCAGCGCCGCTCGGACAGGCGGATTTTGAGAAATGCGATGTCGGCGCCGGAGCGAATCTGAAAAAAACGCTTGCCGGTGCACCTGCCGGATATTCGGTTCTCTCCGAACAGCTCGGCGGCAGAAGCAACCGGTTTTTGCGCCAGCCGATGTCCGTAAAAGGAGCGCGGACGACGCTTGCCACAACCGGGAGCACCGATCCGCGTTTCCCGAAAATCGAAATTGCCGCAGATTTCCGTTACAGCGCGAAAACAGTCGCGGACGGAGAAGGACAATGGAATCTTCAGTTGGTGGATCGTTCCTCCGGTTCGGCAAAATTCTGGTCCCTGATCCGTTTCAAGGCGTACAACGGCGCCGTTATTCTGGACGGTACCACCGGCGGCAATGTTTTTACCTCTGCCGTCACAGTCCCGGGCGAATGGTTCCGGATCCGGCTTGCAGTGGATACCTCCAATGGAAACGTGACGCTTTATTATAACGATGAATTCGTTACAACGGTAAAAACCGCCGGGCATAACGGGTTTCTGGTGGATCAGAACAGCGCCATCATCACCGTCAACGCAGTATCTTCCGCAACAACACTGGACGTTGACAACTTCTCGATGCGTTACATTCCGTCCTCCTGCACGGTCACCATAGACGGCTCCGAAAAAGCCGTCGGGTACGGAGAAACAGTTTCTCTTGTTGCGGAAGGAAAGCAGCTTGCCTATGCAAAGGTCTCCGCGTTCGGAAAAACCGAATATCAAAGTTCCGGCACGCTCCGGGTCTTCTATGACACCGTAGTGGAAACCGCTCAGCTTTCTCTGCAAACGCTCCGCGGCGCCTCCGTGCGGGTGGCAACGGAAAGCGGAATCCGCTTTGTAACACAAGTCAGCCGGGCGGATTTCGACGCGCTGAACAAAGACCCGAAAATTCTCCGCATCCGGATCGGCACACTGATCTCTCCCACTGAGCAGGTTGGGATCGCCTCCTTCCGCTTTACCAAAGAAGCAATGGACGCAACACGGCTTGCAACCGAGGGGCTTGCCGTTCCTTATGTGGAGGTAAACGCTTCGGTGGGCGCCTGGTACGAAGAGGACAGCGCGTATTATCGCTTTGCCGGTTCCCTTGTAAGGCTGAAGGACAATTTCAGGGAAATTTCCGGGGTTGGATATGTGGAGCTGACGATGGACGACGGAAGCATTCAGACCATTTACGGAGGATATTCGCAGAAGGATCATTCCCGCAGTGTCGCTTACGTTGCTTCCCGTGCCTTATCGGATCCGGCGCAGGGCTGGAATGCGGCAGAAGAACAGCTCTTAAAGGATTTTGCGAAGGACTATGTGGATATCGACGCGGTCTACGGCGGCAAGGAAGGTACGCCGTTGTACGGTCTGAATGTGATGGCGATCGGTGACAGTCTGTTTGCCGGGCACAAAACCGGAAAGGAATTTGTCTGGCTCCAACAGCTGGCGGATCGCTATCAATGGAAGCTTTGGAATTACGGGGTCAACGGTTCCTCCGTTTCCAACCACAACGACGGTGGGAACTACCCGAATGGAAAATGGGCGATGGTGGACCGTTATCTCCAAATGGATACAACCAATGCCGCAGCGATAGATCTCGTCTTTGTGGAGTGCGGATTCAACGATTTTCAGATTCAAGCTCCGGTCGGCGTTCCCGGAAACACCGATACGACGACCTTCCTCGGTGCGGTGAAGGTTCTGATTGACGGGCTTTGCGCACGTTATCCGAATGCAAAAATTGTTCTGGTCACACCGTGGAATCTGAGCAATGGATTGCTGACCATAGACGGTGTCAGTTACAATTACGGTCAGTACACGGGAACACTCCGGAATCTCTATCGTGATATTTATGCCGGAAACGACCGCGTGCAGATGATCGACGCAGGAGACCCGGCAATCTCCGGGATCGACATGGACAACGATGCGTTCCGGAATCTGTGGTCGTATCTTCCGGGGGATCGGTTTCATCTGAATGCAGGCGGAATGTACCGGATGGCAAATTTCATGCGCCACGAGATTTATAAGCTGTTCCGTTAAGTCGTTTATAAAGCAAAGCCGGAAGGAACGTTTTTTCTTTGCGGCGGATGGCGTGCTTTACGGAAAACGGGAAAACAATTTTTCCGGCATTGCACAAGCGTTCTGATTCCAACCCAGACCGTAGGAAGCAGGCAAACCTGCGCGGGGTCAACCCACCCGTTCGTGCAGGTTTTGCGGAATGTTGGGTGATGGCACCAACGAGCACCCTTTGATTATTCAATTCACCGCGCCACAAGAAAAAACAAATCCGGCGCGGGAATGCCGCCGGAATGGTCATTTGGATTCCTTAGAATCGGGCGGGTTGACCCCGCCCCTACGGAATATATAAAATTCCTTTGCCCAGCAGAAGCCGGGGACAAAATGAAAAATGATTGTTTTGCAATGTCAGAAAGAATGCCAAATCGAAACCGACAAATGACCGGAATAAAAAACGATTTTCCGGCGTTGCAGAAGCGTTCCCATTTCAACCAACCCGGTAGGGGCGGGGTCTACCCGCCCGTTCGTGCAGGTTTTTCGGTACGCCGGGTAGGGATGCCAATGACCGCCTTTTCATGGGGGCGGTTCCGGTGGCACAAACAAAAAATCCGGCGAGGGATGCCGCCGGGATGATTGTGCGGATTCCTTAGAATCGGGCGGGTTGACCCTGCGCGGGCAACGCCCGTTTCCTACCGAGGTATACAGAAATTCTTCGCCAAAAAAAGCCGGAACGGAATGAAAAAATAGGATTTTTTCGTCTGACAGAAGTCGGAAGCGGAACAGAATTTGATTGTTTTTTATAAAGCAGAAAAAATTCCGCAGTGCAATTTTCCCCGCTTAGGAGGCGGGTTTCACGATACAAGAGCGTGGGGCGAAAAACAGAATCTGTTTTTCGCCCCACGCTTTTGGTTTGGGTTCGTTTGGTTTATGCTCGTCTGGTTTTTCACTCCGGAAGGATTCGCGCAATTCCGGAGGATTTTGAAGGACACCACAGAACCCAAAGACATCCGAAGGAATCGAAAGAAGCCGATGGATTTTGACGATTCAGGTGCGTTCCGGTAGATTCTGTCGGAAATAGGTTTCGGTGCCGCGGTGAAGGCGTTCCAGCCCATCCTCAAGTGTGGTGCGCGGGCATGCGATGTTCATCCGGAGAAAGTCGTTTCCGTCTCCTCCATACTGTCCTCCTGCGGACAGGTACAGTCCGGTTTCCCGACGCAAAAATGCCGCAAACTCTGCGGAGCGTCCTTCTCCGCAGCGGAGCCACAACAGGTAGGTTGCTTCAGACGGCACGACCCGCAATTGCGGAATGTAATTTTTAACGTATTCCGTCACCCGTTCCCGGTTGTTCTGCACGTATTTTCGCAACTGATCCAGCCATTCCCCACCCTCGGTGAACGCCGCGACAGTGGCATCTACGGCAAATGCGTTCGGTTCCGCGACCTCATCGGTGTTCAGTGCACGCCACATTCTGTGGCGCAGGAAAGGATTTGGAACAACGACGGCAGCGCTTTGCAATCCGGCAAGGTTGAATGCCTTGGTAGGGGCAATGCAGGTGACACTGTTCCGGCGGCACGCCTCCGAAACCGAGGCAAACGGCACATATGCCTTTTCCGGTGCGGTCAGGTCGCAGTGAATCTCATCGGAGATCACCGTGACACGGTATTTTTCGCAAAGCGTTCCGATTTTCTCAAGGGTTTCCCTATCCCAGATCTTTCCGATGGGATTGTGTGGATTGCATAGAATCATAAGGGCGGTTTGCGGGTCGCTCAGCTTCTTTTCCAGATCGTCAAACCGAATCCGATAGTCCTCTCCGTCGTACTCCAGCGGACATTCCAGCACCTCTCGTCCGTTGTTGACGACAGAATTGAAGAAAATGTTGTACACGGGGGTCAGCATTACAACCTTTTCGGCAGGTGTGGTCAGCTTGCGGACGGCGGAAGAAATGGCAGGAACGACGCCGGTGCAGAAAATCAACCACTCCGGGGAAAAGGTGACCCCGTGGCGGGTTTTCCACCACTCCACATAAGCCCGGCTCCATGCGTCCGGAAGGATGGAATAACCGAAAATGCCGTGTTGGGCACGTTTTTCGATCGCCTGCCGGATGGGTTCGGCCGTACAGAAATCCATGTCCGCGACCCACATCGGAAGCTCTCTGTCCTCCACGTCCCATTTCAGGGATCCGCTTCCCCGCCGGTTGACGGGAGTATCAAAATCATAGTTCATCGGACTTCCTCGCTCTCTTTCCGGCGGCACAGAATCCGCGTTTTTCCGGGATCGATCCGATCGGATTCCAGAATCAGTTCTCCGATTTCGTCCGCTGTGATCGATCCGCCCGAAGGGTTCTTGATGCTGTCCACTCTGCCGCACAACTCCGCATCCACGGTGGAATATTCAAAGGCAAGTGTGGTGTTGAGCAGGCGGCAGTTTTTCATGACAAGGTTCTTTACGTAGCACATGCCCTGCAATGATTCGATGGTACAGTTGACCAGCGTCAGATTTTCCGCATTCCAGCCAAGGTATTCCCCGGAAATGAAGGAATCGTAAACCGTGACGTTCCGGCTGTTCCAGAAGGCATCCTTGGAAAGCAGGCGGGAGGATCGAATCTCGACGTTCCCGGCACCGTCGAAGGAATAATTTCCGTACAGTGTGAGTCCGCTGATCGTCATGTTTTTGCTGTTCATGGCAAAGTAATCGCCTTTTGCCGTGACGTTCTCCATTTTGACATCGTCGCAATACCAGAGTGTTTCCGCCGCGTTGACAAAAGAAACGTTTTGCAGGGTCAGTCCCCGACAGCGTCGGAAGTTTTTCGGTGCTTCAATGGCGCAGTTCCGGACGCTGACACGGTCGCTGTACCAGACGCCCGCGCGTGCCATCTCAAACCATGTACACGCCTCGGCGCGGATATCCTTGGCGTACCAGAGCGGATATTTCCATTTGAACATACAGCCGTACAGTTCAATATTCCGGCTCTCCTTGAGCGGGGACTCTCCGTCCTCAAAAATTGTATCGGTAATGCGAAGTTCCTGTTCTTTGAAAAGTGCCCGTTCACCTGTCTGTATTTCCTGATTGATTTCTTTCATTTTGCCTTCCTTTCCTATCGTCTGTTCCGTGCCGGAGTGCTCTTTGCAGTGTACCACTTTTTCCGTTTTTTTTCAATGCTGTATTCTTTACAATTGTAAATTTTGTATTTCTGCACGGGACACGGTTTTATGCGGCGGAATTTCCCGGTGCGACCGACACCTTCTTCTGCCGGGATGGTCGTCCGGATTTCTTAGATGCGGGCGGGTTGGTCCCCCTATAAGTTTAGAAGGAATTTTTCAGCCGGCGGAAGCCGGAAGCGGAATGTATAGAGGGATTTTTTCGTCCGGCGGAAGTCGGAACGGAATGGGATTTTATCGTTTTGTAAAACGGCAAAAATTCCGCAGTGCGGCTCACACCTCATCTTTATCTCGTTGCGGCTCGGAGGCTTCCGGCTCGGAGGCTTCCGGCTCCGGCGACGGGGTCTTTCGTTCCATGCAGTGCAGCAGCTTTTTCTGATTTTCCAGTACAAGGTCCAGTTTCTTGTAAAGGTCGTCGATCATCAACTCGTTTTTCAGGTTGATTTTGTAATCGTTTTCCGCTCTTGCGCGATCCTTTGCTTCCTGCCGGTTCTGGCTCATCATAATCAATGGCGCCTGTATTGCCGCGATACAGGAGAGCACGAGATTCAGAAGAATAAACGGGTATGCGTCAAAGGCGCGTTCCGACATCACGATATTGAGCACCATCCAGACAAGCATCACTGCGATGAAGCTGAAAATAAATGCCCAGCTTCCTGCGAAGCGCGCCACTGCGTCAGCTGCCCGTTGTCCGAAGTTTGTTTTTTCCTTGGCATCCGCGTTTTCCGTGATTCTTGTTATGGTCAGCTGATGGATCAGCTCCTCATCGGTGAATTCCCGGTCAGTATCCTGCAACAGCTCCCGGATTATTTTTTTCCGTTCTTCCTGATTTTTCATTTTCAACTTTTATATGCTTCCTTTCCCGGATGTCCGTATATTCACAGTGCTCTCC
The DNA here is from genome assembly GCA_934481515.1 of uncultured Eubacteriales bacterium. Lineage (GTDB taxonomy): Bacteria > Bacillota > Clostridia > Oscillospirales > CAG-272 > UMGS1865. The sequence continues at coordinate 15,002 of CAKSPO010000015.1, read as the reverse complement.
GATAAAAATAGAATACAGAAAAAAAGTGCTTTTGTCAACTACCTACGCAAAAAAATGAGGAAAGCGGCTCGCTCCGTATCGGAGCATCTGACCGTTTTCCTCATTCCGGGGAAAAGCCCCCTTATTCCTCCAGCTCCCGGAAGCTCTCGCGTGCACGAAATACCAGCGAGATGCACCAGATACCGGCAAGTGCAACAACGGTATAGATAATGCGACTCAGAACGGAGCTTTGTCCGCCGCAGATCCATGCCACAATGTCAAACTGAAACAGACCGATGCTTCCCCAGTTGAGCGCTCCGATAATCGTCAGAATCAGTGCGATGCGATCCATGATCATAGTTCTTTCTCCTTTTCCATCTTTTTTCGGAATGAAGTTCCGCATCAGGTAGTATGCACGTTTTTTTGCGGATTATGCGGCATCGGTGTACGGCTTCTGCGGGCGTATTCCTTCCGCCCGGAATGAAAAAATGTTTTTTGAGAAAGAGATTTTTTGGTACAGATACTGCCGGCGCTTCAGGTGCCCGATTCCGGAAAGCGGTCGGCGTAGGCAGTGGCAAGGCGGTCACAGCGCTCGTTATACGGATGTCCGTCATGCCCCTTGACCCAGACAAAGCGCACCTCGTGCGTTTTCAGAAGGTTCAGGAGCCGCTCCCAAAGGTCGGCGTTGAGGGCAGGAGAACGGTCGCTCTTCCGCCAGCCGTGCGCCCGCCACGATTCTGCCCAGCCGAGGTTGATAGCATCGGTCAGGTATTTGGAATCGGAGGTCAGCGTCACGCGGCACGGCTCCCGGAGTGCCGAAAGCGCCTCGATGGCGGCAAGCAGCTCCATGCGGTTATTGGTTGTCATCGGCTCTCCGCCGGACAGCTCCTTTTCCCTTCCTCCGTAGACGAGCACCGCGCCCCAGCCGCCCCTTCCGGGATTTCCCCGGCAGGCGCCGTCGGTATAAATCTCCACTTCCTTCATGTCGGCTCCTCTTTCTGTTCTGTTTTCCCGGCAGGGGGGTCTGCGCGCAGTCCGACAGTCTCGTACAGTTCCCGGCCGCAAAGGTGTTCAAAATATCGTTTCAGTTCCATGTTTCTGTCCCATTTCTCCTGCGGGTAGGAGCCATAGCGGCGGCGCACGTCCTCCATACGCTCCTCCACGCGGACGATTCCCTCTGCTGCGCCGAGTGCGTCACAGAGCTGGATAAGACGGTCATAGTCGTCATAGGTGCAGCTCCGGAGCCAGCGAAACAACTCCTCCTGTTCCTGTGGGGAAAGGTCGCGCTTTCCGACAAACGTTTCCGGATCCTGTATGCAGAAGGAGTGGGTCATGCAGATCTTTGCCGCTTCGGGATAACCAATCTCCCGCAGGTACTTCCACCCGTCGTAGACGTGGCGCAGGTGCCCCTTCCCGAACCTTCTGCCGATGTCGTGCAACAGTCCGAGCACGTATGCCTTTCCCGGCTCCATTCCGCACGCCGCCGCAATCCGTTCGGCGCACAGTGCGACATTCCTGCTGTGCGCGCCCCATGGTCCGGGATTTTTCTCCTCTGCCGCGGCAAGGAGTGCCTCTGCGGCTTTTCGGTCGGGGATAAGGCTTTTCTGCGGCATCGGTTTTTCTCCTCTCTGTGCACGCCGGTGTGACTTCCTTTGGGTTCCGGTCATTTTTCTTTGTTTGCATCCGTTTCATTATACCCCTTCTTGCCGGAAAAGTCAAGAAAAAATCGCGCTTCTTCCCTTGGCAAAATCCGCGCTCCTGTGGGAATTCCTTCGGCGCAGGTGTTGACTTTTGCGGGAAACTATGCTACAATGGACAGGAAGTTTGCAGAAATACAGGATTGTGAGGTTTTTTGTCATGCACTGGTCAGAAGAAATCGCTCAGCGGATCATTGAGCGGAATCCCGACAAGGAAGAATACGTCTGTGCCGCGGGAATCAGTCCCTCCGGCTCTGTCCACATCGGAAATTTCCGGGATGTGGCTACCCCTTTGTTTGTTGTCAAGGCATTGCAGAAAAAAGGCAAAAAAGCCAAGCTCCTGTTCTCGTGGGACGAATATGACCGTTGCCGCAAGATTCCTGCCAACGTGCAGGCGGAGGTCGGCAGTTCCTACGACAAGTATATCGGCTCTCCCTATGTGGACATTCCCGATCCGTTCGGCTGTCACGAAAACTATGCAAAGCACTTTGAAGAAGAATTTCTCAATTCCATGAAGCAGTTCGGGATTGAGATGGACTGCCGCTACCAGGCAGAGATGTACCGCTCCGGAAAGTACACGAAGGACATTCTGGAGGCTCTGCGCAAGCGGAAGGAAATTTTTGAAATTCTGGATTCCTTCAAAACAAAGGACACCTCCAAGTCGGCAGAGGAATTGCAGGCGGAGCACGACGCGGAAAAAGAGACCTATTATCCGGTCAGCATTTTCTGCTCCGAATGTCACACCGATTTTACGACCATCACCTCCCTTTCCGAGGACTGCACCGAGGCGGATTACACCTGCCGTTGCGGTCACAGCGGGCACTTCCATTTCCTGACGGATTTCAACTGCAAGCTGGGCTGGAAAATTGACTGGCCGATGCGTTGGAGATATGAGGGTGTGGATTTTGAGCCGGGCGGAAAGGATCATGCCGCTCCCACCGGTTCCTACAGCAATTCCAAGGTCATTTCGAAGGAAATTTTCGGCTACGAGCCGCCGCTGTTCCAGGGTTACGAGTTCATCGGTATCAAGGGAATGACCGGCAAAATGTCTTCCTCCTCCGGTCTGAATCTGACGCCGGAAACGCTTCTGAAGCTTTATCAGCCGGAGGTCATTCTCTGGCTCTATTCCAAGACCGATCCGACCAAGGCGTTTGATTTCTGCTTTGACGACGGAATCCTTCGTCAATACTTTGAGTTTGACAAGATGCTGACCGATGTCCGCGAGGGAAAAGCCACCGATGCGGTGAAGGAAATCATGTACAATTGCGTGATTCCCGGTCGCGAGGTGGAGACGGTCCCGATGTCGCTTTTGGTGCAGCTCGGTTCCATTGTCAACTTCAACGTTCCCATGCTGGAAACGGTTTTTGAAAAGATCGGAACGCCCTACCGGGCAGAGCAGTTTGCGGATCGTCTGGATCGTGCAAAATTCTGGCTGGAGCAGTGCGCACCGGATCAGGTCAACCGTCTGCGTACAACGCGGAATTTTGAGGTCTATGAATCGTTTTCTGCGGAAGAGAAAAAAGAAATTGAGCTTTTGCATGCGTATATTGCCGCCGGCGGCTACACGCTGGACGAGCTGAACACCGAGCTGTACGCCATTCCGAAAGCCGTCTTCGGCACCGGAATGAGCGACAAAGAGCTGAAGGGAGTACAGGGCGCGTTCTTCCGGAATGTGTATCGGTTGCTGATCGACAAAGAAAAAGGTCCGCGGCTTTATCTGTTCCTGTACGCGATTGAGCCGGAAAAATACGTGGGACTGTTGGACTTCTCCTATCCGCAGACCGAGGCGGAAAAGGCAGCTGAAACTCCTGCCGCGGCAGAACCGGAAGCGCCGGCAGAACAGCCGACAGAGGTGCGTGAAGCAGATCCGGTGGCTCCAATCAAGCCGGAAGTGGTTCTTGACGACTTTGCAAAGCTGGATTTCCGGGTGTGCAAGGTGCTGAAAGCCGAATCGGTGCGCAAGTCGCACTCCTGCCTGAAGCTGACCCTCTTTGACGGAATCGGTGAGCGCGTGATTATGTCCTCTATCAAGGATGAATACACGCCGGAAATGCTGGTGGGCAGAAAGATCATTGTGATTGCTAACCTCAAGCCGAACCGCATCTGCAACATCAACTCCCAGGGAATGCTTCTTGCCGCGACCAACAACGCCTGCGGCTGCAAAATTCTCTTTGCAGACGATTCCGTTCCGGAAGGGACTGCGATTCACTGAGGCAGGCAAAAACCTGTTTTCACCCTTCGGGGATGGCTTACAGCCGCTTTGTACTCCGAGGATGATAAAACGCTTCAGCGGCGTCCTCCGATAAAGAATGTCATCATAAAATTCAAAAATTTCATCCCGGCGGTAGGAATTTCCGCCGGGATGTTTGTATCAATTTCGCCGAAGTGGGCGGCAGACCGCCGGGGGCTCTGTTCTTGATGCGGCAAACGGAACAATCGGATGCGCTTGTTTGTACCACTGCCAGATATGCCACGAAATTCCTTACAAACGGGCGGGTTGACCCTGCGCAGGCTTTGCCTGCATCCTACCAAGCTTGAGGGGAAATTGGGGCGTTCGTGCGACACCGGAAATATCATTTTTCATTGCGGTATTTCAAAATTCCAATTTTATGTTCTTCCCGGCATCTGCAAAATAATAAAAATCCATTCCGCCTCCGGTTCCTGCGGGCGAAAAAATACCCTCTCCCTCGTAGGGACGGGGTTCACTCGCCCGCTCCTAAGAAATTCGCACAACCATCCCGGCGGTATTTTCCCCGCCGGATTTTGTTTTCCCTGTGATACGGAATCCGAACCACCGGAACGGTATTCGTTGGTGCCCCTGCCCGATATACCGCAAAATTCGCACAAACGAGTGGGCGCCCCCGCCCATACGAGTGAGAGGAGATTCCGTCGTTTGACAGAAGCCGGGATGGAATAAAAAAATGGGATTTTTCGCCGGCAGAAGGCAATAAATATCACAATGAAAAACAATTTTCCGGTGGTCGGTTGATTGCCGGTTGATGGATTGCAGAAAAGGCGCCCGCGTAAACGGTTTCGTTTGCGCGGGCGCTTTTTCTGGGGATTCCGGTTTGGGTTTATGTTTTTACGGGGATTCTGCTCACCATTTGGTTTTCTTTTTGAGAATATCGTACAGCTCCGTAAAGCTCTGATGACGGGTGGGGGCAATCTCTCCGTTCCGGACAGCGGCAAGAACGGCGCATCCCTCCTCCTTGGTGTGACTGCATTTGGTGTAGCGGCATTTGCCGAGATACGGGCGGAATTCGCGGAAGGTTTCCGGAAGCAATTCCTTATCGAAAAAGTCGAAGCGTTCAAAGTCCAGAATGCCAAAGCCCGGTGTATCCGCGATATATCCGCAATCCGGTGCATCCGACAGGGGATACAGCTCCACGGTGCGGGTGGTATTTTTTCCACGTTCAATCCGCTGGCTCAATTCTCCGGTTTGCAGGGACAGGGTCGGAAAGAGCCGGTTGAGCAGTGTGGATTTCCCGACGCCGGAAGCACCGGAAAACGCGGCGATTTTCCCGCAGAGGGAGGTTTGCAGGTATGTATGCAGGGCTTCTGTTCCGGTCGCGTCCTGCTCTCCCGCAGAAAACACGGAAAAACCGGCGCGGCTGTAAAGGCGGCAGAGTGTTTCGGTCTTTTCCGGATTCAGTTCCTTCTTGGTGAAGATGAGCACCGGCTCGATGTTCCGACTTTCCGCAACGGCAATCAGGCGGTCGATGGCGGACAAGACCGGCTCCGGGGCTGCGACGGCGACCGTGATGAACAGCACATCCAGATTTGCCATCGGCGGGCGGATCAGCTCGTTTTTGCGATCCTCAATGCGGTCGATGGCAAGCCCGGTTCCGTCCGTTGCGGGAAGGATTTCTCCGTTTTCCGCAGTAAACGCGGTATCGTCGTAGCTGACCGTGACACGGTCGCCCACCAGCAATGCCCCCTTGCGGTGCAGGCTTCCGCGTCCGCGGCCTGTGACCGTTCTGCCGTCCAGCGGCATCGGTTCCCTTTCCTTCGCCGGATCCAGACGCAGGGTAAACAGTCCTCCGTTGCTCTTTATGACCCGTCCGGCTCCTTGATACATTCCGATTTTCCTCCGTTCTTTATGGTTCCGGTTCTTCCCCGGAAACGTACAGGGTGATTTGGGTTCCAGGCATGACAAGCGTTCCCGCCGGGTGGCTTTGGCGGAGGACGGTTCCTGCCGGTGCGCCGGAGACTTCCTCCACGACCTCCCGGACGGACAGCCCGGAAAGCCACAGAGACACCAATGCCTCCGTGCGGGTATGTCCCGCAAGCTCCGGCACCGAAACCGTGCCGGTTGCCTCCCCTCCGCCGACGGTCAGGCGAACCGTGCTCCCGACGGGAACCTCCGTTCCGCCGCGCGGAGACATTTCCAGCACCTCTCCCTCCGTCTCTCCCGGTATCCGTTCCGTTTCCACGGCGGCGCCGCAGGCGCGCAGCGAGAGGATTGCCTGCCGGATTTCCTGTCCTACCACGTCCGGAAGAAGGCACCGCTCCTCTCCCATGCTGACTACCAGAGACAGACGGCAGAGGGGATCCTCGTCCGTCAGCTTTCGGAAGCTTCCGGCGACGGGGGTCTGCGACAGGACAATGCCTGCCGGGGTATTTGCATCATAACGGTATTCGGTTTCCACCTGCATCCACTCCGGAAAACCGACCCCCGCCGCTGCCAGTCCGCAGTATTGCGGAATTTCGACCCGCACGGCGTGTGCCGCCGCAACGGGATCGACAAAACGGTCGATGGCAATCCATGAAACCGCAAGCAGGAATGCAAAGGCAAACAGCGCAAGCTTCCTCCAGAGTGCAATCCAATCCCGAAGGTCTCTTTTCCGCATAATCCCCTCCTCTGTTTTCCCCGTCCCGGTGAACCGGGCAACGGTGTGATGTAAGAAGGGACAGATTGCAAAGGCGGTGCTTAAGAGGATTCTTCCGTTCCGCTTTCCCGCATTGCCGCCCGGCGGAGCTGTCCGCAGGAGGCATTGATGTCCGAGCCGAGTTTTCTCCGCACCGTGGCGCGGATTCCTCTGGATTCCAGCACTTTTGCAAATGCTTCCACTGCCCGCCGATCCGAATGCCGGAACCCGGTTTCCGAGACTTCATTGACCTGGATCAGGTTGACGTGGATGGGCATGGTCTCGCTCCGGGAGCGCAGGTGGGAATTGAGCACCTGTGCGAGCTTTTCCGCGTTTGCGGAGGTATCGTTCTTCCCTGCAATCAGGGTATATTCAAAGGAAATTCTCCGTCCGGTATGTGCAAAATAATCCCGGCAGGCGCACAACAGCTCATCCACGCCATAGCGGCGGTTGATGGGCATGATGGCGGAACGGGTTTCGTCGTCCGGTGCGTGCAGGGAAACGGACAGCGTGATGGGCAGATCCTCCTCTGCCAGCATCCGGATGCGCTCCACCAGTCCGCAGGTGGACAGGGAAATATGACGGTATCCGATGTTCAGTCCCTCCGGGCGGTTGACAAGGTGTAAAAACTTCAGAACGTTGTCGTAATTGTCCAGCGGTTCTCCGATTCCCATCATTACAATATTGGAAATGCGTTCTCCGCTGTCCTTCTGTGCGGCAATCACCTGGCCGAGCAGTTCTCCCGGCGTCAGATCGCGCACCTTTCCGCCGATGGTGGAGGCGCAAAACCGGCACCCCATCCGGCATCCGACCTGAGAGGAGATGCAGACGGTGTTTCCGTGCTCATAGTGCATCAGGACGCTTTCCACGCAGTTGCCGTCCGCAAGGGAGAACAGGTATTTGACCGTTCCGTCCTGTGCGGAAACCAGCTTCCGCTCCACCTGCGGCAAATGATAAAAAAACGCTTCCGCAAGCTTTGCCCGCAGACTCTTTCCGATGTTGGTCATCTCCTCGGGAGACAGCCCGCGGTGCAGTTGCGGAAAGAGCTGTCCCGCACGATATTTCGGTTCCCCTTCTGAAAGAAGCCACGCCTCCAGCTCTTCCGGGGTCTGCGACAGCAGTTCCTTTTTTTCCGTAGGTTCCATTTGCCCAAGGTCTCCGTTTCTTAGTATGTTCCGTTTTTTACTTTTTTTGCAGAACGGCGTAAAAAAATCCGTCCGTTCCTTCCTCCGGCAAAAACGTCCGCATTTCTGTCAGAGAGAAAGACGGGTTTGTCTCCAGAAACGCCGCAACGTTCCGCTCGTTTTCCTCCGGCAAAAGCGTGCAGGTGGAATACACCAGCTTCCCGCCGGGGCAGACATAAGCGGCGGCGGTACGGAGAATCTCCCGCTGAATCTGCGGCAGTTCCCGGCTCCCGGCGGGATCCTTGTAGCGCAGTTCCGGCTTTTTGGCAAGTACGCCGAAGCCGGAGCACGGAACGTCGCACAGCACGCGGTCGGCGCACTCCCTCCACACGGGATTCTCTTCCCTTGCGTCCCGTGCTTCGGTTTCCACAATGCGGATGCCGAGGCGGTCGGCGCCGGAGCGAACCAGGGAAAGCTTGTTTTCATGCAGGTCACAGGAAATGACCCTGCCGTCGTTTTCCATATCCATTGCCGCTCCGAACGATTTGGAGCCGGGGCAGGCGCATAGATCCAGCACGGTCATGCCTGCCTTTGCATCCAGTGCCGTGACGCAGAGCTGGGACGCTTCGTCCTGTACGAAAAAGTCTCCCTCCGCAAAGCCCGGAAGCTCCGCGACCGGAACCGGTCGCAAAAGCCTGATTCCCATGCGGCTTTCCCGGCACGGCTCTGCCGGAAGAGCCGCATCGGACAGACGGCGGAGCAATGTGTCACGATCGGTCCGGAGCGGATTGACCCGAAGAACCGGAAATGCCGGGCGTTGGAACGCCGCCAAAATCCGTTCGGTCTTTTCCGCTCCGAGTTCCCGCAAAAAGGTCTCGCAGAGCGGTACTCCGACCGAATAGGTTACCGACAGATACCCGGTAAGGTCGCTCTCCCGCTCCGGTACGGGAATCCGCTTCCCGTCCTTTGCAAAGCTCCGCAGAACCGCGTTGACGTATCCACGCGCACGCTTTGGAGCAAGCGCTACCGTCTCGTTGACGGCGGCGTGATCCGGCACGCGGTCAAGATACAGCATCTGGTAAATGCCCATGCGCAACAGATTCCGGATCCCGGTGTCCAGGGTCTCCTGTGCACGGGAGGAATGTGCGGCGATGCAGGCATCCAACGTCAGCTTCCGCTCGATGACCCCGTACACCAGTGTCGTAAAGAGGGCGCGATCCTCCGCGCTCATGTTGCTGCGGCGGATGGCGGTATCCAGCGCCAGATTGGAATACTGCGCCGCACTCTCCACGCGGTCAAGCACCTTCTGTGCCATCTCCCGCGGATTATCCGTTGCTTTTTTGGCGGGCTGTTGTGTCTTTTTCACAGCTCCAGCATCTCCCGCAGAAGCGGAAGCATCCGCTCTGCCACCGTACGGTGTCCGTCGCGGAGGGGATGTACCGGATTTGCCGGAATCCAGCCAGCAGTGTCAATGAAGCCGACATTGCTGTTGTGCTCCGCGTTGTAAGCTTCGATCATACTGCCAAGCTCCGCATGGAACACGCCACAGAACGGTGAGACGCAGACGATCTGCGCTTTCGGGTTCATCTCGCGAATCCGATCCAGAAGTGCCCGGTAATGCACCAGAAATTTTTCGGCGGGACTGCCGCCGTCGTTGGTTCCGTGGTTGATGAGAATGAAATCGGGGGATTTCCGTGTCACGGGAGATCCTTCAAAATTGTAAGGGTAAGCGGCAGTTGCGTCCGGGACTCCGCCGCAACCGCCTTTGGTGACGCCGACGGCACCGTAGCCCATGAACACCGGGCGCAGGTTCAGCGCCTCGGCGATGCGCCATGCGTAGGTTCCGCACACGTCGTCCTGATGACAGCGGAAATTCTGGTCGATACAGGTGGGCTGTGCTTCTCCGCCGGACGCGAAATCCGCATCCACAAGAACGCCCTCCGTGATGGAATCGCCCACAAATTCGATGGTCTTCCGGGTGTCCTCCGGAAGCGGAAGCGGCTCCTCGGTCTGGATGCCGAGGAAGGAGACCTTGCCGGTCAGCGGTGCGCTCCAGCGGCGGTGCATTTCGGTCCCGCCTTTGTAAATGATGCGGCAGAGGTGGTCACCCTCCTCCTTGGCAATCACCCGCAGGTAGGAATCCAGCGGCACCTCAGTCAGCGTGCCGCCGTCCAGCTGCACCCAAAGATGCAGGTACGGCTGTGCGTTTTCCAGAATGTCGAATTTGGCAAGTGCCATGGTTCCCCGGAAGGCAAATTCCACATAGGATCCGGTTGCCGTGGCAACGGCACTCCGGGCGCCGCGGTGCCATCTGCCTGTCAGGCGTATGCTCTCATGGGTATAGGGAAGATTCATTGTTCCTCATTTCCTTTCTGTGCCGCCTCTTTGAGGTTCTTTTTGTCCGCAGAGGTCAGCCGGTATGATTTCCATTCGGATTCATCGTCATAAATGCAAAGTGTTCCGTAAGCGTTTCTTTCATAGTCGATGTCCTCCTTGTAGTAGACATCCACAAATACGCCGACGGTATCCGGTTTGACATCCACATCATCAAACACATACCGGTAGTAGGTGTAGAGGGTGGTGGTCTCCCGTGTGGAAGAGGTTGCATGATACCGGGTCAGCAACAGCTGTTCCGGATCCTGATTGTCCGCCCGGTTGTCCGGAGTGCGGTCGGTGGTGGCGGCAACGGTGACGTCGAACCAGGTTTCCTCCTTATCCGGAAGCTCCTCCAGCCCGTAATCCTCCATCAGATGCCGGAGTGTGCTGTTGTTATAACGGAACACAATCTGCACCTGGTGCGCTTCCGGGATGAATACGGCGGATTCCACCGAAAAGTATCCGGCATTGTTTTCGGCACGGGTGATGGAATTCTGCTCCTGATAACGGAAGGTCAGGGCGTTCCCCCTCTCCCGGTATGCCTCGGTCAGCGTCGGCGTGAGCGTCAGATTCCGGATTCCGTCCGGGATTCCGGTGGAGCACATCCGCCAGATGAGCAGGACGTTGACCACCAGAATCAGAAGAAGAAACAAGGACCGGATGATTCTTCTGACGATGCGGGGGGTTCGGCTGTTCGGCATTTCCGACTCCTTTCTTTTTTGTACCCGTATGCGGTGCATTCTTCGTATGCTTAGCATTGTTTGTATGCTTAGCATCGTTTGTATGCTTAGCATCGTTCCGCCGGGACATGATTTCAAAACGGCTGAATGAAGCCGGTTGCGTGTGGGGTAAAAGCCGCGTTCAGTCTTTTTCCGTCAGCAGATGCAGATACGGCTCCAGTGCGATGCCGTAGCGTTCCTCGGTAGGTATCGTTTCGGACACACCGATGAGGGTTGCAACAAAATCCGCCGCGCGGGCGACGGCATCCGGGAAGGGCTTTCCGCGGAGCAGTTCTCCGAGGGTGACCGAAGCGAAAATATCGCCGGTGCCGGGATAGGATTTTTGGTGTGCGGGGCGGCTGACGCAGAAGGTTTGTTCGTTTTCATATCCGTAGTTTGCGATTCTGCCGTCGCAAAGAGCAATGCCGGTGATGACGGTGCGGCTCGCGCCGTACTGCCGGAGTTTTTCCAGCAGCTCTCCGACGTAGGCTTCGGCATCCCGTTCCGAAAGCTCTGCCGTATTGCGGTAGGGGATGTCGGTCAGGAAGCACGCTTCGGTGAGATTTGGGGTCATGACCTGTGCGCGGTAACAAAGTGTCCGGATGCCCTCGACCAGCCGGCTTGTATAGGTGGAATAAAGCACGCCGTCGTCCCCCATGACCGGGTCAATCAGAATCAGCGGCGGCTGTCCCGATTCATCCGGGACGGAGGCGAACCGATCCAGAAACGCGGATACGGTCCGGATTTGCTCTGCACTTCCCAAAAAGCCGGTGTAAAGTGCGCGGAAGGTCATCCGGAGCCTTGAAAAATGTGCCGCGATTTCTCCCATGTCCCCGCTCAGATCCCGGAAGTAAAGGTCGTCAAATCCGCCGGTGTGAGAGGACAGCAATGCCGTCGGGAGCGGAATAACCTGACAGCCCATGACGGACAGAGTGGGCAGAACCACGGTCAGAGCGCACCGTCCCACGCAGGACAGGTCGTGTATTGCCGCAACCCGCGGCGGTGGCAAACGGTTCATGTGCGCTCCTTTCTGTCCGCCGGCTGTTCCGGTCGGGCTTGCGTTCGGATTTTCTTCGCTTGTTTCGGTTTGCTTTAGTTTTTCAGGCGATCCAGCAGATTTTGCAGAATGATCTGCGCGGAAAGCGTGTCGATGACACCCTTCCGGCGGCTTCCGCGGGTATTGGTCTCGTTGAGATAGCGGGTGGCGCTGACCGTGGTCAGCCGCTCATCCATCAGAACAACGGGGATGCCGAGCCGCTCCGCAAGCATTCCGGCAAACTGCCGGCAACGCTCCGCGCGGAAGCCCTCGCTTCCGTCCATATTGCGCGGCAGTCCGACCACCGCGGCGACCGCTCCCTGTTCGACTGCGATTCCTGCGACACTGTCTGCCGTCTTTTCGATTCCTCCGGGGCTGACATAGCCGATCCCGGATGCCAGAATCCGGTTGCGATCCGACACCGCAAGCCCGGTCCGGGTGTCCCCGAAATCCACGCCGAGAATTTTTCCGGTGCTCTCCCGGAGGGCTTTCAGCTCTTCTTCCGTTGCCATGGCATACTCCTTTTGTCAGATCTGTCCGGTCGGTTTTCCGAGCAGGTCTCCGACCGCAATCTTTCTGCCGTTGATGAAATCCGCCGCGCGCATACGCTTTTTGCCCTCCGGCAAAACCTCTAAAAGCTCCACGCTTCCGCTTCCGCAGGCGACGGTGATTTTACCGTCACAGAGGGAAAGAACCTCTCCCGGCTTCCCGGCGGTTCCCGTTTCCTCGGCGACGCACGACCGGATCAGCTTGAGCATCTTCCCGTCCGGCAGAGTGGTATAGGCAAGCGGAACGGGTGAAAGTCCGCGGATGCGGTTGTGTACGGCTCCGGCGCTCTCCGCAAAAGATACGAAACAGTCCTCTTTTTCAATCTTTGCGGCATACGTGGCGCGGCTTGCGTCCTGCGGCGTGCGGATCAGCGTTCCGTTCCGGAGCTGTTCCAGCGTCCGCAAAAGCACCTCTGCCCCAACCTCTCCCATGCGGTCATGCACGGTCTCAAAGGTATCGTTCTCTCCGATCGGTACCCGCCCGGTGAGGAGCATGTCTCCCGTATCAATCCCGGCATCCATCTGCATGGTGGTGATTCCGGTTTCCTTCCGTCCGTCCATGATGGCGCGTTGCATCGGTGCGGCGCCGCGGTACTCCGGCAACAGAGAGCCATGCACGTTGATACAGCCGTAAACCGGAAAATCCAGCACATTCTGCGGGACGATCTTTCCGAAGGCAGTGACCACAATCAGTTCCGGGGCGAGCGTCCGGAGCAGCTCCGCAAACGCTTCGTCCCGCAGGGTCTTCGGCTGATATACGGGGATTCCTTTTTCTTCCGCGTATACCTTGACCGGCGGCGGGGTCATGGTATAGCCACGTCCGCGCGGCTTGTCCTGCTGGGTGACGACCGCAATCACGTTTTCCCCTGTTTCCACCATTGCCCGCAGAGAATACAGGGCAAAGTCCGGGGTTCCCATAAACAGAATTCTCATTGTTCCACGTACCTCACCACGCAGTCGGTAAAGAGCTTTCCGTCCAGATGGTCGATCTCGTGGCAGAGTGCCCGTGCCAAAAGATCGCTGCCGGAGACCTCAAATGTCTCTCCCTGGCGGTTCATGGCTCTGACCGTGACAAAGCGGGGACGTTTGGTAATGCCCCACCGTCCCGGAATGGAGAGGCACCCTTCCTGCTCCTCCTGCTCTCCGGCGTATGCAATAATTTTGGGATTGATCAGCTCGATCGGATGTCCCTCCTCGACCTCAATCACCGCGATCCGGCGCAGAACGCCGACCTGCGGCGCCGCAAGCCCGCATCCGTCCGCATCCCGCATGGTCTCCAGCATGTCGTCCAGCAGAGTGCAGATCCGCGGTGTAATCTGTTCCACCGGGCGGCAGACCTTGCGCAGAATGTCATCTCCGATTTTTACAATGTGCAACTTTGCCATATCAAGTTTCCTTCCTTACAGATTTGACGGATTGAGATCCGCGCTGAGTGTAATCTTTTTCTGCACCTTCTGTCCGAAGGCACTGAGCAGTTCCGACAGCATGGAAAGTGTTCTTCGTGTCAGCCGGCACTTGAGCACCATCCGCATCCGGTATTTATTGTCCACCCGGTAGACCGGAGCTTCAAAGGGACCGAAGACGACGGTCTGTACATCCCGGTATGTCCCCTCCAGCATTTGTTTCAGGGTCTCCGCAAGAAAAGCGGAGGAACGGAGCAGTTCCGTTTCCGCCTCCCCGGTGACTGTCAGCAGTACGATGTCGCAGAAGGGCGGAAAAACCAGCAGCCGCCGCAGGGCGATCTCCCGCTCATAAAAAGTTTCATAGTCCTGTTTTGCGGCAAGCGTAATGATTTCATTGTCCGGATTATTGGTCTGAATGACCGCCAGTCCCTCCTTCTTCCCGCGTCCGGCTCTGCCGATGACCTGCGTCAGCATGGCAAAGGTCCGCTCCGACGCGCGGTAATCATCAAGATACAGGGACGCATCCGCCAGAAGCACACCGACCAGCGTCACGTCCGGGAAGTCATGCCCTTTGGTAACCATCTGTGTGCCGAGAAGAACATCTGCCCGGTGTGCGCGGAAATCTCCGAGCATCCCGTCATACGAGAATTTGGTCGAGGTGGTATCCGTATCCATCCGCAATACCGTCGTTCCCGGCAGAAGCTCCTGCAATTCCTCCTCCACGCGCTGGGTTCCGTAGCCCATGCGGATCAGATGCTCCGAGCCGCAGGCGGGGCAAATCTTCGGCATCGGCATTCTTCTGCCGCACCAGTGGCAGACCAGATCTCCCTCCCGGTAGGTTCCCTTCCGCGTATGATAGGTCATGGCGACCGAGCAGGAGGGGCAGGTTACGGCTCCTCCACAGCTCCGGCAACTGACATAGTGGTTATATCCGCGACGGTTGAGAAACAGGATTGCCTGCTCTCCCCGCTCCGTCGTTTCGTGCAAAGCTTCGGTCAGTCTGCCGCCGAGCGGCGAGAGATTACCCGCATGGATTTCCTTCCGCATGTCCGCAATCTCCACCCGCGGGAGCTTTGCATCTCCGTAGCGGCGGGTCAGCCGGATCAGGGTATAGATGCCGTCCTTTGCCTTTTTGTAGCTTTCAAGAGACGGGGTTGCGGATGCCAGAAGGAGCAATGCGCGGTTGGCGGCGCACCGGTACCGGGCAATGTCCCGCGCATGGTATTTTGGATTCTGATCCGACTTGTAAGTA
>CAKSPO010000014.1 GCA_934481515.1 uncultured Eubacteriales bacterium | reverse complement strand
GAATCGAACTGATGACCTCGTCATTACCAATGACGTGCTCTACCGACTGAGCCATACCAGCATCGGGAAATACCGACTATGCCATTATAGCAGAGGAGAAAAAGTTTGTCAATAGGTTTTTGAAAAAAAGTTTGGATTTTCGGAAGGAGCAAGGAAAAAGAACAGATGCAAGGAGCAAAGGTTTTTCCGGAAAAGGCAAAAAAATCATGCCGGATTCAGGGACTTTTTTCGGAAAATCCCTTTACAATCCGGCGGAAGTATGATATCATATGATGTGAGATATTTTTATCTTTTCATCATCTTGTTGATAGAAAATTTACAGGAGGTCCATTCAAACATGGCGATTGAAAGAAAAAAGCTTTCTATGGATGGCAATACCGCCGCGGCGCATGTCTCTTATGCGTTTACGGAAGTAGCAGCCATCTATCCGATTACTCCTTCCTCTCCGATGGCAGAAGTAACCGACACCTGGTCTGCAACCGATAAGAACGTGTTCGGCGAGCCTGCCAGAAACATTTTCGGAGAAAAAGTAAAGGTCATGGAGATGCAGTCCGAGGCAGGCGCCGCAGGTGCCGTACACGGTTCTCTGGCGGCTGGCGCTCTGACGACCACCTACACCGCATCTCAGGGACTTCTCCTGATGATTCCGAACATGTACAAAATTGCAGGCGAACTGCTTCCCTGCGTCATTCATGTTTCCGCACGTTGCGTGGCATCCCATGCACTGAACATTTTCGGAGACCACTCCGACGTTTACGCCTGTCGCCAGACCGGCTTTGCCATGCTGGCAGAGACCAACCAGCAGGAGATCATGGATCTCGGTGCGGTTGCGCATCTTTCCGCCATCAAGGGCAAGGTACCGTTCCTGAATTTCTTCGACGGCTTCCGTACTTCTCACGAGGTGCAGAAGATTTCCGTCTGGGATTACAAGGATCTGGCAGAGATGGTTGACATGGATGCCGTTGCCGCATTCCGCGCACATGCGCTGAATCCGGAGCATCCCGCTCTGCGCGGCTCTGCGGAGAACGGAGATATCTTCTTCCAGCACAGAGAAGCCTGCAACAAGTATTATCAGGCACTTCCCGCCATCGTGGAAGAGTACATGGGCAAGGTCAACGAGAAGCTTGGCACCGACTATAAGCTCTTCAACTACTACGGCGCACCGGATGCAGAGAAGATTATCGTTGCGATGGGTTCTGTCTGCGACGTTGCCGAGGAAGTCATCGACTATATGCTTGCCGCCGGTGAGAAGGTTGGTCTTGTCAAGGTTCGTCTGTACAGACCGTTCGTTGCGGCAAAACTGGCAGAGGTCATTCCTTCCACGGTCAAGAAGATCGCAGTCCTCGACAGAACCAAAGAGCCCGGCTCTCTGGGCGAGCCTCTGTATCTGGACGTGGTTGCCGCTCTGGCGGAGACCGGTGTCAAGGCAAAGGTTGTCGGAGGCAGATACGGACTCGGCTCCAAGGACACCACGCCCGCATCCATTTTCGCGGTTTATGAGAACCTCGATAAGGCAGAGCCGAAGAACGGCTTTACCATCGGCATTGTCGATGACGTGACCGGACTCTCTCTGGAAGAGAAGCCCGCGCCCGCAACCGACGCTCCCGGTACGGTTTCCTGCAAGTTCTGGGGTCTGGGCGGAGACGGAACCGTCGGCGCAAACAAGAACTCCATCAAGATCATCGGCGACCACACCGACAAATACATTCAGGCATACTTCCAGTACGACTCCAAGAAGACCGGCGGTATCACCATTTCGCACCTGCGGTTCGGGGATAAGCCTATCAAGAGCCCGTACTACATCAATAAGGCAAACTTCGTCGCATGTCACAACCAGGCATACCTGCACAAGTATGACATGGTTTCGGACATCAAGCCGGGCGGAACCTTCCTTCTGGACTGCCAGTGGAAGCCGGAAGAGCTGGATCAGCACCTTCCCGCCAGCGTCAAGTCCTACATCGCCAATAACGGCATCAAGTTCTATACCATCAACGCAACCTCTATCGCCATGAACCAGATCGGCAACGCAAAGGTCAAGAACACCGTTCTTCAGTCTGCATTCTTTGCACTGGCAAACATCCTGCCCAAGGATGAGGCGATCGGATATATGAAGAAGATGGCATACAAGTCCTACATCAAGAAGGGTCAGGCAATCGTTGACCTCAACTATGCCGCCATCGATGCAGGCGCCGATGCCGTGGTCGCCATCGACGTTCCGGAAGCATGGAAGAACGCCGGCAAGACCGCTCCCGCACCGGAAGCAACCGGACCGCGCGCGGATCTGGTTGAGTTCGTCAACAAGATCGTCGAGCCAGTGGACGCAATGCAGGGCGACAAACTGCCTGTTTCCGCGTTTGAAAAGTATGTGGACGGTCAGTTCCCGCAGGGTGCCGCTGCTTATGAGAAGCGCGGCGTTGCCGTGATGGTTCCCACATGGCATCCCGAAAACTGCATCCAGTGCAACAACTGCGCATTCGTCTGCCCGCACGCAGCCATCCGTCCGTTCGCAATGACCGAGGCAGAGGCGGCAAACGCTCCCGAGGTGACGAAATTCACCGCAAAGCCGGTCATCAAGACCAACTATAAGTTCACCATGGCAATCAGCCCGCTGGACTGCATGGGATGCACGCTTTGCGTTAAAGCATGCCCTGTGACCGTCAAGGCGCTCAAGGATGCAACGGCAGCAGCCAATGCACAGTACCCAGACGATCCCAAGAAGGCAGCCAAGGAAGCCGTCAAGATGGCTTCTCCCAAGACCGCATTGGAAATGGTTCTTCAGGAGAAGGAGTCCGATCAGCAGGCAGCTTTCGACTACGCGGTAGCCAATGTTTCCGAAAAGCCCGAGCTGATCAATGCTACCGTCAAGGGAAGCCAGTTCAAGCAGCCGCTGCTTGAGTTCTCCGGCTCCTGCGCAGGCTGTGCCGAGACGTCTTACGCACGCCTGATTACACAGCTCTTCGGCGAGAGAATGTATATCTCCAACGCAACCGGATGCTCCTCCATCTGGGGCGGTTCCGCGCCCGCAACGCCTTACACGGTCAACAAAGAAACCGGCAAGGGTCCGGCATGGGCAAACTCCCTGTTCGAGGATAATGCAGAGCACGGTCTCGGTATTGCACTGGGTCAGAAGACCATTCGCCAGAAGCTCGTCGGCTACGTGAAGGAGCTGGCAGAGAAGGTGGAGGATGCTGACAAGAAGGCGATTATCGACGAGTATCTGAATACGCTGGAGGACGGCGAGAAGAACACCGCGGCAACCAAGGCGCTGGTGGAAATGCTGGAGAACTGCGACTGCGGCTGCGAACTGCGGGCAAAGATTCTGGCAGAGAAGGATTACCTCGCCAAGAAGTCCGTCTGGATCTTCGGCGGCGACGGATGGGCATATGATATCGGCTTCGGAGGACTGGATCATGTTCTGGCTTCCGGCGAGGATGTCAACGTGTTTGTCTTCGATACCGAGGTGTACTCCAACACCGGAGGACAGGCGTCCAAGGCATCCAACATCGGTCAGGTGGCTCAGTTTGCCGCGGCAGGTAAGGCGATCGGCAAGAAGAACCTTGCGGAAATTGCCATGTCCTACGGATATGTTTATGTCGCACAGGTGGCAATGGGCGCGGATATGAATCAGCTGCTCAAGGCACTCAAGGAAGCGGAAGCTTACCACGGTCCGTCTCTCATCATCGGCTATGCGCCTTGCGAAATGCACGGTGTCAAGGGCGGTATGCAGAACTGCCAGCTGGAGATGAAGAAGGCAGTGGATGCAGGCTACTGGCAGATGTTCCGGTACAATCCGACGCTGGAGAGCAACAAGCTCACCATTGATTCCAAGGAGCCGACCGCAAACTATATCGACTTCATCAAGTCCGAAACCCGCTATGCACGTCTGGCACAGTCCTTCCCGGAGAGAGCCGCTACTCTGTTCGAAAAGGCAGATGCCAACGCGAAGGCGAAGTATCAGAGACTGCTCAAGATGAGCAAGCTCTACGAATAATTTCCGGAAAGCTTTACCGACCGGAACAAAAAGGGGAGCCGCGCCAAAGCGCGGTTCCCTTTTTGTAATGTATTTTGTTTTGCAGGGCGTTTCTGCCCTTGTTTGCGACATGCTGCAGCAGAAGGAAAGTGCCCGGATGAAGAGACGGTCAGTTCTGTCCGTGAAAATCGGGCGTGTAGTCGGAGACGGCGGAGGATGCATCCTGTAAAAAACCGTCAAAGCCTAGCTCCGCTGCGTGATCCGAAACGGAGCGGTATTCAAAGGTGGTCAGTCTCCGGTGCAGATTCGGGTACGGACAGTCCTCTGCAAAGTCCGGCGTGTATTGCCGCATCAGCGAGAGCAGAAAACGATCGGTTCCGAATTCCTCTGCCAGAGCTTCCAGCACGGCAGCCGAATCCCGCCGCTCTCCGGGAAGCACCAGATGCCGCACGATGACACCGCGCCGCAAAAGCCCTGTTTCCGGGTCGAAGACCGGTTGCCCGACCTGCCGGAGCATTTCCCGGAGCGCCGGGAGCGCCACGGAAAAATAATCCGGCGCGGCGGAATAGGCGGCGGAGAGCGCAGGGGAGCAATATTTGAAGTCCGGAAGATAAATATCGATCAGACCCTCCAGAAGGCGCAGGGTTTCCGGAAGCTCGTACCCGCCGCTGTTCCAGACCACCGGGATGTGCAGAAGCGGCTTTGCCCTGCGCAAAAGCGGAACCAGCTGCTGCGCATAGTGCGACGGCGTGACCAAATTGATGTTGTGCGCGCCCTCCGCCTGCAGGCGGAGAAATTCTGAAAGAAGCGCCTCCTCCGTCATTTCCTTTCCGAGACGCTCATGACTGATCTTCCGGTTCTGGCAAAAGACACAGCGCAGATTGCAACCCGAAAAAAAGACGGTTCCGGAACCGTTCCTGCCGCTGATCGGCGGCTCTTCCCACGGGTGGAGCGCACAGCGCGCAACGCGGAAACGATTCCCGACTCCGCAATATCCGAGAGCTTCCCCCTCACGCGTGACATTGCATCGGCGGGGACATTGATTGCATTTTCCGGAATGCCCGGTGAAGGAATCCGACATGTCATACTCCTTTCCCGTGACCGCCCGATGCAATCCGGCAGACTGCAGTCTGCGGCACTTGCGCGAAGCACAAAAACAACGGACGGAACACACAAAATTTTCTGATATCCATTATACCGCAAGCGTTCCGGTTTTGCAAGGAAAAACAAAAAACGACCGAAAAAAGCGGAACGGAGTTGCTTTTTTTCGCAAACTGTGGTATGCTTTTAACAGAAGATGCGGGGCAAAGCCCCGGGAACAACGAAAAGGGGGAGAACCCATGGAGTGGACGGCAGACTTTTTTCGGACCTGCTTTCTTTCGGGACTTGGAGGCGCGTTGTATGTGTTTGTTGCGGCAGTGGCGGCGGGCTTCTGTCAAATGGTAAAAAGCCGCCGGCGGCGTTGGATTGCGGCAGGCGCGGTTGCCGTCGGCGCAACGATTTTTTCTTTCCTCGGATGGGCTTGCGTCCACCGGAACGCAGATCTGCTGCTCTCTGCCGCAAAGGCTTTTCCTTGGATTTCCTTCGCACTGGCAATGGGAGTCGGAGCCGGAGTCATGCTCCGGATGCTCCGGCAGAAAAGCCTTTCGGACAGCAAAACGGCAACCGGGCTTTTTGAAATCGGCTGTCTGAGTGCCGCCATGCTCGCGGTCTGCCTGCCGCTGGTTCCTGAGGGATTGACCCATGCGGCACAAACAACCGCCATGGCAGTTGTTTCCGCCCTGATAAGGGGCGCTTTGAGCGGAATACTTGCGTTTTTCGGCTTTCTTGCCGGAGCACGGGCAGGGGAATTTGACCGGAAGAAGGCTCCGCTTCTCGGAGCGGTTCTTCTGATTTTGACAGGCGTCGGAATTCTGATGGCAGGCTTGCTTTGGTGAGCGGGAAAGGAGCAGGACCGATGAAAGAGAAGGAACAAAAGGACGAAGTTGAGCTGTATGCCGTGTCGGAGCGGGTTGTCCGGAGCCTGTTTGGGCGCGGGGAAACCGTGTCCACGGCAGAATCCTGTACCGGTGGACTGATCGCAAAAAGTCTGACGGATATTCCCGGAAGCTCGGCTGTTTTTCCGGGCGGGGTTGTAGCCTATACCAATGCGGTCAAGTCCGCACTGCTTGGCGTAAGTCCACGGATCTTTGAAACGGAGACCGAGGTCAGCCACGCCTGTGCAAAAGCCATGGCAAAGGGAGCGGCAGATGCGCTCGGAACGACCTACGCGATCTCCGTCACCGGATATGCAGGTCCCGGCGGCGGGACGGAACGGGATCCGGTCGGAACCGTGTATCTCGGACTGCATTCTCCGCGAGGCACGGAGAGCATCCGCTTTTCCGCTCCGGCGGGAGCCGACCGGGAAGCGGTGCGCAACGCTGCGGCACTGACGGCGCTTGCATGGCTGGAGCGAATCCTGACAGAAGCCTGACGGATTTTAACGGATTCTGACAGGATTTAACGGAATCAAAACGGATCTCTTTTTGCCCGGAGCCACCGAATCATATACAGGAGAATCGTTTTTTCTCAAAGGAAGCGAAGACGTTCGCAAACATTTTTGCAAACCCCCGAAGGGCTTTCCTGTGTTTTGCACGCATACCAAAAGAGCCGCAGGCAAGGCCTGCGGCTCTTTTGGATGAATTTTTTATTCCGCAAAATGATAGGTGCCGGCGCGCAGTGTTTCGGTGTAGCCGGAGGGGAGCGTCAGATAAGCTACCGATCCGGCGGGAACGGTAAACTCGTAATAGACCGCGTCCTCTTTGTAATACCAGTGGGAGCGGAGAATGCCGTTTTCCGTTGCAATGGAGGTGTCGGCAAAGCCCAACCGGCGGTCGGGGTGAGGCTCCAATGTGAATTCACGGTACGCCGGTGCCCGGTCAAGCAGTTTGATTCCCGCAGTGACGCCGAAAATCCAGTCAAATACGGCGCCGTAGGCGTAGTGGTTGAAGGAGTTCATGTCGGCACTCCAGAACGTACCGTCCTCCTTCAGACCGTTCCAGTGCTCCCACATCGTGGTGGCGCCGTGCAGGACGGAATAGAGCCACGAGGGCGACTTTTCCTGGAAGAGCAGGTCATAGGCAAGGTCGGTGTATCCGTTTTCGGAGAGCGCGTGGAGCAGATACGGCGTTCCGACAAACCCGGTGGTCATCCGGGTGCCGTTTTCCCGGATCATTTCGGCAAGGCGGGCGGAAAAGCTCTTGCGCTCGTCGTTATTGCAAAGTCCGAACCGGAGCGCGAGCGCATAGGCGGTCTGGGTGTCCTTCGGAGGATTCTGAATGCCGTCCCGGTTGGTTTCGGTCAGAAGGTCGGGAAGAAGCCGGATGGTGCCGTTCTCATAATAGCGGGCACGGATGGCATCGCAGATGTGACCGTAAAGTGCCTCGTATTCTCCCATGTCCTTACCGAGAATCTTTCCGGCGCGGATGAGGAGTGAGGTGGAGTAGGCGAAATATGCGCTGGCAATGAAGTCCTTGGAGGTCATGCCGATGTAGCTGTCGGGGTCTCCGTCCATGGCAAGCCAGTCGCCGTAGTGCCAGCCGCCCAGCCAGAGGAATTCCTCGGGACCGGTATGGTGCATGTATTCTACCCATTTCTGCATCATGGGGTAGTTTGTTTCCAGCTCTTTCCTGTTCCCGTAAGCCAGATACAGCTCCAACGGAATGACCGTGGCGACGTCTGCCCATGCGGCGGAGTTGGAACCGTTCCAGAGTGCGGGAATGACATCGGGGATTCCTCCGTCCGGGTTTTGTCCCAGACGCAAATCTCCCAGCCATTTTTCAAAAAACCTTTCCACGTCAAAATTGATGGCGGCAGTGCGGAAAAAGACCTGTGCATCTCCCGCCCATCCGAGCCGCTCGTCTCTTTGCGGGCAGTCGGTGGGAACATCCAGATAATTGCTCTTCTGCCCCCAGATGATGTTGTGATAAAGCTGGTTGATCTTTTCGTTTCCGCAGTGGAAGTCTCCGGTGCGCTTCATGTCGGAGTGCACGACGATGGCGCGGAATGCGTCGGGGTCTACTGCTTCAAACGGGTATTCCACCAGCTGAACATACCGGAAGCCTTCAAACGTGAAGGTCGGCTTCAGAACCGCATCCTCGCCGTTCAGTACATACACAATTTCGTTCTTTGCGCCTCGCATATTTGCGTCGTAGAAGTTTCCGTCCCGATCCAGCACCTCCGCGTGATGCAGGACGACACGGGAGCCGCGCGGCGCTTTGAGACGCAACTCCACATAGCCGGTCAGATTCTGACCGAAGTCAATCAGCCGCTCTCCCTTCGGCGTCGTGAAAATGCGGACGGGAGCCAGACGCTCCTGCTCGGTGATCCATTCGCCCACCTGCGGAATGGGGCGGAAGGAAACATCCGCACAGACCGGGGTGCCGAAGCGCTGTACCGGAACGGTCAGATCCAGCGTTTCTCCGTCATAGATGGAGGAATACAGAATCCGGGACGTCCGGATTTCCCAGTCGGTGTCGGTAGCGATCAGCTCCTTTTCTCCGTCTGCATAGCAAAGCTCCAGCGCGGCGATCAGAGCCGGACGCTCCTCCGCCTGCGTCTTTTCCCGGAAGTGGAACCACCCCATGGCAAGCCCGATGTCAAGCCGGTGCTTGCCGGGCGTGAGCAGCGGGCAGACATCATAGCGCTGTTCCTGCACGCGGTAGCGGTAGTCGGTCCAGCCGGGCGTCAGTACTGCGTTTCCGATGCGGCTGTCATCCAGCCGGGCGGCGTAAACGCCGAGAGCGGAAACGGTGAGCGTTGCTTTTTTCAGGGGCTTCCGGATGTCAATCTCGCGGTGGAAGGTCAGAGGGGTCATCCCGGTGCATTCCGGGGAGCAAATCCATTTTGCTTGTCGGTTCATGTTTGTGTTACTCCTTTTTTATATGAATTCGGAAAAATTTTCAGATACGGTTGTATATAGTATATCAAGTGTGTTATAATAAATCAACCGTCATTTTTCTCCGAAAAGGGGGTCACTTTTATGGAGTTGATCGAGGAAAGAATTCCGCCGACGTTTACATTTGAAGATTTGGAACGGGAAAAGTGCGCACTGTGGATTCATCGGGGCGTACAGAGCGTGGGCTTGCACGACCATGCTTTTCTGGAGCTGAGCTACATCCTGCGCGGGAGCACGATCCATACGCTGGACGGGGAGAGCACCTGCCTTTCGGAGGGGGACTACGTGATCGTGGATTACGGGAGCCGCCACAGCTACCAGAGTGCGGACAGCTCCGGCTTTGACAACCTGGACTGCCTGTTTCTCCCGGAGCTTCTGGATCCGGTTCTGCGCGGAACGCGGAGCCTGCAAATGGTGCTGGAGCACTACCTTCTGCATTTCAATATCTGCGCATTGGTGCAGAACCCGGCACATATGGTGTTCCACGACGGGAGCGGAAAAATCCGTATGCGCATCGGGGAGATCGAGCGGGAAATGAAGGAGCGGAAAGCGGGGTATATCGGAATGGTCCGGTGCTATCTTCTGGAAATTCTTCTCCTGACCATGCGGGAGTTGGAGGGAGCACAGACCGCGGCGGGCGGACGGGACCCCGTCGGATTTCTGACCGCCTATATTTCGGAGCATTACGCCGAGCCGCTGACCCTTTCGGCACTCTGCCGCATCGCGGGCTACAGCCTTCCGTATCTCAGCAAAAAATTCAGGGAGGAGACCGGTATCGGGTTCGTGGAGTATCTGCAAAGCTATCGGGTCATGCAGGCAAGACGGCTTCTGACCGATTGCCGGCGGAGTGTCGGAGAGGTCGCGGAAGCCGTCGGGTACCGCGATGTCAAGTTCTTTTCGGCTTGCTTCCGGAAGCTGACCGGAATGTCCCCCGTCGCTTTTCGCAAGAGTACCCGGAACTGAAACACGCCGGAGGCGGAAAGTTTCGCGCATGCCTTGACAAAGATACCGCTTCCGTTATATAATAAATTGTTCAGCCATCAAAGAAAGGATTGCCTTTTCATGAATAAAAAGATCTCCGAATTTTTCGGCTCCATGGTCTTCAACGACGACGTGATGCGGGAACGCCTCCCGCGCGAGGTCTACCGCTCCCTGACCAAAACCATCGCCACCGGGCGCACCATCGATCCCACCATTGCGGACGTTGTGGCAAACGCCATGAAGGACCGGGCGACGGAAAAAGGAGCCACGCACTATACGCACTGGTTTCAGCCGCTGACCGGCGTGACCGCGGAAAAGCACGATGCGTTTTTCTCTCCCACAGGTCCCTGCAAGGTCGTCTCGGAATTCTCCGGAAAGGAGCTGATCCACGGCGAGTCGGATGCGTCTTCGTTCCCGTCCGGTGGCTTGCGCGCGACCTTTGAGGCGCGCGGATATACCGCGTGGGATCCGGCATCTTATGCGTTTGTCAAGGACGGAACGCTGTACATTCCCACCGCCTACTGCTCCTACACCGGGGAAGCACTGGACACCAAAACGCCCTTGCTGCGTTCCATGGATGCGCTCAGCGCACAGGCGCTCCGGATTCTCCGCCTGTTCGGGGATACCGCCACGCGGCGGGTGGATGTCACGGTCGGAGCCGAGCAGGAGTACTTTATCATCGATAAAAGAATGTACGATCGCCGGAAGGATCTGGTCTATGCCGGGCGCACCCTGTTCGGCGCTCCCGCACCGAAGGGACAGGAACTGGAGGATCACTACTTCGGTCCGCTCAAGACCCGGATCGCGGCGTTCATGTCGGATCTGGACGAAGCGCTCTGGACGCTGGGAATTCCCGCCAAAACCAAGCACAATGAGGCTGCTCCCGCGCAACATGAGCTGGCTCCGGTCTATACCAGCGTCAACATCGCCGTGGATCAGAACCTTCTGACCATGGAATACATGAAAAAAATCGCCGAACGGCACGGCTTGGTCTGTCTCCTGCATGAAAAGCCCTATGCCGGCGTCAACGGTTCCGGCAAGCACAACAACTGGTCGCTGACGGCGGGCGGAAAAAACCTTCTGGATCCCGGAAAAACGCCGGAGGAAAACGCGCAGTTTCTGCTGATTCTTGCCGCGATTCTACAGGCGGTGGACAATTATCAGGATCTGCTGCGGGTTTCGGTTGCCTATGCGGGCAATGACCATCGGTTGGGCGCCAATGAAGCCCCTCCCGCCATCATTTCCGTATTTCTCGGCGAAGAATTGCGGAATCTGATCGACTCCATCATCGACGGAACCGCCTACCGGGGCGCTGAGAAAGCCATGATGGATCTCGGCATCCCGTCGGTTCCCGTGTTCCGCAAGGATACCACCGACCGCAACCGGACCTCTCCCTTCGCCTTTACGGGAAACAAGTTCGAGTTCCGGATGCTCGGCTCCTCGCAGAACATCGCACTTCCCAACACGGTGCTCAACACCGCCGTGGCGGAATCCTTCCGGCAGTTTGCCGACCGGCTGGAGAAGGCGGAGGACACCGATGCAGAGATCGCATGTCTCATCAAAGAAGCCTTTACGGCGCACAAGCGGATCGTATTTGACGGCAACGGGTATTCCGAAGAATGGGAGAAGGAGGCAAAAAGACGCGGGCTTCTCAATCTGAGGAATTCGGTGGATGCCTACCGCACGTTCATGGCGGAAAAGAATGTCCGGCTGTTCTCCTCGCTCGGAGTCATGAGCGAGACCGAGATGCGTTCCCGTGAAGAAATCTATTTCGAAAACTACGCCAAAATCATCAACATTGAAGCCCTGACCATGCTCGTCATGGCAAACCGCGAATATATTCCCGCGGCGCAAGCCTACATTGCCTTTGTCTCCGATGCCGCACTGAAGCGCCGGGAATTGCTCGGAGAGGATCCCTGCACCGTCGAAAAGACCATTGTCCGTCGTTTGTCCGCTCTGATCGCCAAGGCGTATCACGCCGCAGAGCAGCTGCGGGAGGAGGAAACCGCCGCCGCGTCGGTTGCAGAACCCGAAGCGCGTGCGGAATACTACTGCAACAGAGTGCTCCCCCTGATGGGAGAATTGCGCTCCGCCGTGGACGGCATGGAGGTATTGGTGGCATCCGAACGGTGGCCGGTTCCGACCTACGGCGACATGATGTTCCGGGTCTGATTGGCTCCGGGAAAGGAACCACGCAAAGGAGGAATCATCCAAATGACAAATCTGCGCGAAATCAGCACACCGGCGCTGGCATACCTCGGTGACAGTGTGCTGGAGCTGTGCGTCCGCCGATATCTGGTGGAAAGCGGGCTTTCCACCTCCGCACATCTCAACCGCGCCGCACTGGAATATGTGCGTGCCGGTGCACAGGCAGAAGCGATGAAGCGCCTGCTCCCGATCCTGACCGAAGAGGAAAGCGCCTGCTTCCGGCGGGGGCGGAACATCGGGCACACCAACACCCCAAAAAATGCAACCGTCGGAGAATACCGGACCGCGACCGGTATGGAGGTTCTGTTCGGATATCTCTACCTTGCGGGACGCGATGCGCGGATTGACGAGCTGTTCCGCGTCGCGTATCTCTCCGGCACGGAATCCGCACCGGACGCGGGAACGCCTTCCGGTCAGAATCACTGAATATTTACAGAAAGGATTTATTAAAAATGAATCATCCGAAAATCAGATTTACCATCCGCGATTACGGCGAAATCACCGCCGAGCTTTATCCCGAAAAAGCACCCCTGACCGTTGAAAACTTCCTCTCTCTGGTGGACAGCGGATTCTATACCGGTGTCATTTTCCACCGTGTCATCAGCGGCTTTATGATTCAGGGCGGTGGTTATGACGAGAGCTTTGCCGAAAAGGACGCTTCCCCCATCCGCGGGGAATTCCGCGCCAACGGCTGCACCACCAACGATCTGAAGCACACCCGCGGGGTTCTTTCCATGGCGCGCACCTCCGACCCGAACTCCGCTTCCTCTCAGTTCTTTATCATGCACGAGGATGCGCCGTATCTTGACGCGCAGTATGCAGGCTTCGGAAAGGTCACGGACGGCATGGACGTTGTGGACCGGATCGCCGGCGCGGAGACCGGACGCATGGGGTGGTTCGACGACGTTCCGCGCACGCCCATTGTCATCGAAAAGGCGGAACGCATCTGAACAGCCCGGAAATTGATTTTTTCGCTCCGACAGATTCCGGGCACGGACGGTCTTTCGGCGGCGGTGCCGTAACCGGTTTTGATCCGTTTCCCAAAAGCGTCGTCCGCCCTCTGATCAAAAAAGCTGCGAAAGAGCCTTGCACCGGCCGGAAACGGCAGGGGCAAGGCTCTCTTTTATGTTCTTTTTGATTTGCGGGGGGCTGTCGGGGTTATGCTCTTTGGGTTGATCCGGGGTCAGTCTACGAGAGCGCCGTTTTTCCGCAGGGCAGAACGAAGCTCCTGAATGTCGATTGCACGGACGTCTCCGTTCTTTTCCACCGCCATTGCCGCGGCGATGCCTGCCGCTTCTCCCATGGTGCAGCAGGTGGGCATGATGCGCACCGATGCCTGCGCTTCGTGCGTTGCGGAAATGCACCGTCCTGCCGCCAGAAGGTTGTCCGCATCGGCGGAGATCAGGCAACGGTAAGGAATGGTGTAATAGGCTCCGTTCGGGAAATAATAGTGGCTGGTTCCGCTACCGTCGGGACTATGGATGTCAATGTCATAGTTGCAGGCGGCAATGCCGTCCTCAAATTTGGTAAAGGCAAGCAGATCCTGTTCGGTCAGCGTATAGTCGCCATGGATCATCCGGCTCTCTCTGGCACCGATCTGAATACCGGTGGAAAGCAGAACGCTGTCCCGGAATTCCTCAAAGTTTTCCTTCAGGAAGCAGTAACACTCCATGACCTGCTCCCGCGCGATCAGCTCTGCCTGCGTGACCGCTTCTCCGTCGGTCGGATTCAGCCGGATGACTCTTGTGGTATTGAAATGCAGGATGCCGTCAACGACCGTGTGGAAGACAAGTACATTCTCCCGCGGATTCCGGATTTCTCCCTTCTTTTGCAGTTCGGCGTATTTCTCGTTGACGCGCTTTTGCAGATCCTTCGAATAATGCACCGGTGCGTTTGCAAGCCGGAAGCAAAGCGTCATCGGCTGACACAGATGATCCCCCTCCCGTCCGAGCGTAAAGGAGGCGCCGGCAAGATTTGTCAGGTTGGCATCTCCCGTGGCATCGATAAAGCATGCCGCCGAAAGCTCGTCCGTCCCGGAAACGTTGGAAACCGTTACCGAGGTCAGTCTGCGCCCTTCCCGCCGAACACCGGTCAGATAGGTCTGATACAACAGGTGTACGCCGCTTTCCGCCGCCATTTGGTTGAGAACATATTTCAGAATCTCCTCATTGAAGGTGCAGCAACCGTTGGCTTCCTTCAGCCCGCCTTCTTTTTTCATCCGTTCCAGAAGTTCGGAAAAAAGTCCGCGGCTCAGATCGATCCGTTTCTTCGGATCTGCCGGGTCGTGTGTCCAGTACGGCATGAACGGATTGACCAGATCATATGCCGCCGCGCCGCCGAGGCAGTTGTATTTTTCGATCAGAAGCGTCTTTTTGCCCTGCCGTGCCGCGGAGATTGCCGCCGCCGCGCCTGCAAAACCGCCGCCTGCCACGATGATATCAAAGTTCTTTTCGGTCATCATTTGTTTTCTCCTGTGAAAAAGTATTCCGGAAAGCTCCGGAAAAACGATTCTGCTTTATTTTATCATAGCCACCGAAGAATTACAAGGCTTTTCCGGCAAATTTTATCACCCCCTCCGGAAAATCCACAAGGCTTTTTCCGACAGGGGGTTCCGGTCCTTTGCCGTTCTTCCCGGCGGGCAGTTGCCCGCTCCGTTGCCTCGAAAAACAGCATATGATGGCAGTTTATTGCTCCCGATGGGGCGGTTCGGATTTTGGTTCGGATGTCTCCCCGTAGCAGATCAGAACCAGCTCCCGCGGGTTCCCGATTCTCGGGATTCCGGTATGGTCTCCGAGTCCCCGGCTGATGATGCATCTGCCGCCGTCCAGCATGCCGGCGGTATATTTCGGGAACAGTCCCTGCCCCGGCGCATAAACGCCCCTGCCGAAAAAGCGCCAGTGCCCGCCGTGTGCGTGCCCGCAGACGGTCAGCTCAATCCCGGTCGGTCGGATCCATCTCTCATAGTATTCCGGGTGGTGGCAGAGCAGGATGCGGAAGCCGTCGGATGCGGCAAAACGGGAAAGCGCCGCTTCGTCCGGTTCGTTCTTCTTTCCGTTGATGCCGGAGGTCAGACCGCAGACATGCAGACTGCCGAGAGAAACCGCGTCGTTGTCAAGGAGCACCGCTCCGGTTTCTGCAATCCGGCAGCGGATTTCTCCGTCCGGAAATACCGGCACCGGATGTCGCCACGGATTCCCCTTGTGATAGCAGGCAATCTCATGGTTTCCGAAGGAATAGAAGGTGGGCGCCATTCCGGCGCATTCCCGCAGAAACCGATAGCCGGAGGCATCCGGTTCCCGCAGTTCCGTGTCCTCCATCAGGTCCCCCGGGATCAGGATCAGATCCGGGGTTTCGTCTCTCAGACAGCTCAGCACCGGCTCCGGGTCTCCCCCGTGCAGGTCTGCCGCGACGGCGATTTTCAACCGCAACTGCGTTGCCGTCTGCGGAAAGTAACGCGTCACAACCACCGATTTCTTCCTCCTTTTCCTTTGAAGAGCGAACCATACCGCGAGAACCGCCGTGCAGGAAAGAACCGCTCCGGAAAGATCGATCAGCACGTCCCGGAAGGACGGTCCCCGCGCGTCGGAAAAGCTCTGATGCCACTCGTCTGTTGCGGCATAAAGCGCCGCAAACAGCAATGCCGCAAAATAAAAGCCAAGCACCCGGCGCAACGACGACCTTTTTGCGCCGGAGGGCGTGCTCCGGAGCGGACCTCTGCATTCACTCCCGTGCTCACTCCTGTGCTCCGGGGCAGACGACGCCCACGTCAGCAGAAAGAAAAAGGAAAGTGCCCCCAGCATTCCGAATTCCGTCATATGCGCCGCCTTCCGCAACGGCCGGTGAATTTTTTTCAGAATCTGCTTCTGCTCCTCCGGCGTTTTTTCGGCGTAATCTCTGATAAAAATGTTTGCCACCGCTTCGGCGACCCTTCCGCTGGTTTGTTCCGATTCTTCGCCGCTCTCGGCGGAGAAAAGAAAAATCGTGACCATGTTTGCCGCAATGAGCACCAGCAGAAGCAATCGCAAAAGCAGCATTCCGTTCTTTTTTTGTTTCATCGCGCTGTCCTGTTCCCGGAAAGCGGTTTGCCGCATCCGCCTGTTTTGTTTCCTAAGGATATTTTACCACATTCCGCTCCGTTTTACAATCCCCTTTCGGAAAAGCTCCGGCGCTCATCCGCAGAAGAGCAGAAGCGCCAATAGCGGCAAGAGGTCCGGGTCCCCGTCGTTGCGGGAAAGCAGAAGCATGATGCCGAGAATCAGCAGCTCGTCAAACTCCATGCCTTCGGAAAAAGGGAAGGAGGTTCCATGCAACAGTCCCTGCAGACCTTTCTCCGGAGACTCCCGTTGCCCTCCCGCCTTTCCGCCTGCGGCGGGAAGCAGCAATGCCGGCGCCGGCTCCTTCTTTCCTTCCGGTGCGCACGCAGAACATTCCGGTGTCGGGGATGGAGGAGCACTTTTCCCGGTCGGCAGTGAGCGCTGGACGGTACCGGCTCCCCCTACATAAGATGGGTTTTCACCACGCGGAGGGGTTCCTCTGTTGGGAGAGCTTCTTCCGTTGGGCGGTGTTCTGCTCCCCGATGGGGTCGTGCCTTGCGGTGCGCTTCCGCCCTGCGGCGGAACCGTCGGGCGCGGATAGGTTGTGGGTCCCGGATACGACGGGACAGACCTGCCGGAATTGAGTCCCTGTCCTGCCGGAGCGCCTCCCGCTTCCTCCGTCCCGGTCTTTCCGCCCGGAAAGGCGCACCCGTTGTAATGCTCCGGCACCCGGATCGGTCGTTCCGGATAACGTGAATACATCTTTCTTCTCTCCTTTCGATCGGATTTCCTTTTATCGAATCTGCCGTAGTACCTGTCCCAACCGGGAAATGCGGAGAATGGAATCTACTGCTTCTCTTCTCTCCGGAGAAAGGAAGGGCTTCAGTGCCAGTAAAAGGTCATCCCTGCAATCTGCCAGCGGCTTGCTCTGCCCTCTGCCCGCCGCTCCCGTCGGAACGGCGGCGGGTGAGGGATTTGCCGGAACCGCGCCCAGCATGGGTTTCAGAACCGACATCATCTGCGGAAGCTTTGCAAGGAACGCCGGATCGGACAGAATTCCGGAAAGTCCGTCCGGAATCGTCGCACCGCCGCCCCCCGCCGCGGGTGGTTCGGTCGGGGCGGTTCCCGTCGGGACATCCGGATCCGGGGTCGATGGTTCTGTCCGGGGGGCGGATGCTTCCGGCGCGGTTCCTCCAAGCACCGCAAGAAGGCGTTGAAGCGTCTCCGGGTCATTCAACAGCTCCAGCGGAGATTTTACCGGACGTTTTTCCTCTCCGGCAGAGGTCCCCGTTATGGTGGCTCCCGCGGGAGAACCCGCCACAGAGGTTTCGGTTACTTCATCATCCATACCTCTTTCTCCCTTCCGTCATCCCCGGCGCCGCTTCCGATACTCTTCATAAATCCGGTTCATGCGTTCCACATCCTCCCCGGTTGCACTCCCCAAAACCTGCCGGATGTTCCGGATGTTGTCCGGGTTCAGCCCAAGCTCCGCCGGATCCACACCGGATTCCGATGCGATCTTCCGGATGACCTCCCCCAGCTGCGCGTCGTCCATCTGAAGCAACCGCGCAAGCATTTTCTGATCCAATTGCATCTCTGCGTGCTCCTTTCCTGTGTTTTCTCATGAACAGCATATGACTCTCCGGGAAAACGGTGAAAAATTTTTCCGGGCAGTAGACAAAACATGTGCGGGGTGATATAATAAAAGAAGGAAAAGCGGGCACACCTTTGTGGTACATTGCAGGCTCCGTTCTTCCCAGGGGAAGGCTCTGTGCACGCCGCCGGCAATGCAAAAACGTCCCGCCCGGTGAAAACCGGGCGGGAGCAGGAAGGAAGCAATGATGAATTTTCTGATCTTTTCGGATTCGCACGGAGATGCCGTTTCTCCGGGGCAAATTCTGCAACGCTGGCAGACAAAGCCGGATATGATCTTTTTTCTGGGAGACGGATGGCGGGATTGGGACGCGCTGCGGAAAAACGGAATATCCTTTTACTGTGTCCGCGGGAACTGTGACTTCTGTCTCTCGCCGGAAGCGCCTCCGTTCCGTCAGATGCTCCAGGTCGAGGGACACCGAATGCTTCTGACACACGGGCATCTCTTCTCGGTCAAGCGCGGAACCGGGGCACTCTTGGAGGAAGCACTCCGGAGCGATGCGGACATTGTTCTCTTCGGGCATACACACATTCCGTCGCTGGAGGTAATTCCTGCCGGAGGGGAAGTTTTCGGGCATGTGCTCCGCCGCCCGCTGTATCTGTTCAATCCCGGCTCCGTCGGCGCTCCGGCGCATTCTTTCGGGACGCTGTACCTCTCCGGGGATGCCGTTCTGTTCTCTCACGGCTCCCTTTGAAGCATATCAAAGAACCGCCGCGATATACGCGGCGGTTCCCGGAATATTTTTGAAGAAATTATACCGTTTCCTCGGTTGCACCGGCTTCGGCAGCTTCGGCAGCCTTCTCGGCTTCCGCCTGCGCCAGAGCATTCTCATAGGCGCTGATGACAGCCGCTTCCAACACCCCGCGGAACTGTGCGTTGATGGGATGTACGATATCCCGATAGGTATCGTCAGGGTTTTTGCGGCTGGGGCACACAATAAAATACTTGTCGCGCGCATGAATTACTTTGATGTCATGAACGGCAAGCTGTCCGTCAAAGGTGACGGACACAATTGCTTTCATCGGTCCCTCGTCGAAAAGCTTTCTGACTTTAATATCTGTGATTTGCATAATGGTGATCCTCCGTTCATTGCTGAATTTTAATGACACCATTAG
This sequence comes from uncultured Eubacteriales bacterium, assembly GCA_934481515.1. GTDB lineage: Bacteria > Bacillota > Clostridia > Oscillospirales > CAG-272 > UMGS1865. The sequence continues at coordinate 26,579 of CAKSPO010000014.1, read as the reverse complement.
TATAACGATGTTTTGTGACGGTTATTCAATGAAAGCGGAATCTTTTTGTGAAGTAGGTGTTTTTTTCCGGTGTTTTCCGGAAAAAGCAAAAACGCAAAACGGATCTTTCCGGTGCCTTGCCGGATCCGCGGAAGGGAGAAATTGATGTCTCTGGAAAATACACACTTCGGTGCCGACCGGATCGGAGCAATGCTCCGCGGATGCAACAGCATCTTTTTCATCGGAATCGGCGGCATCAGCATGTCGGCGCTCGCGCGGCTGTCAAGGTCGGCGGGGTTCCGTGTCGGCGGCTCCGACCGGGGAGAAAACGATCAGACCGCTCTTTTGCGGGCGGAGGGAATTCCGGTCTTTCCGCAGCATGACCGCGCCAATATTCAGGGGTATGGGGCTGTTGTTTATACGGTCGCCATTTCTTCGGACAATCCGGAATATCTTGCCGCGAAAGCCGCCGGTATTCCCCTCTTTTCCCGTGCAGACTACCTTGGGTATCTGATGATCTCCTACCGCACCCGGATCGGCATTGCGGGCATGCACGGAAAGAGCACCTGCACGGCAATGTGTGCGCAGATTTTTCTCCGTGCCGCCGATCCGACGGTGCTTTGCGGCGCAGAGCTTCCCACGCTGAACGGCGACACCTGCCGCATCGGAGAGGCGCGGGAGCACTTCGTTTTTGAAGCCTGCGAATACATGGATTCCTTTCTGGATTTTTCCCCGACGCTGGCAGTGATTCTCAACATCGGAATGGATCATGTGGATTACTTCCACAGCATGGAGCAGATCCGCACCTCCTTCCTCCGCTTTGCGGAACGTACCGGGGCGGGTGGTTCCGTTCTCTTCAATGCGGACGATCCGGAATGCCGTCTGGCGCTGGCTCCGTTCTCCGGAGAGGTGCACACGTTCTCGGTCGGCGGTACCGCCGAATTCACTGCGGAAAATCTTCGGACGGAAAACCGGCGGACGTGCTTTGCATTCTGTCGGAACGGCTCCGTTCTTGCCAACGTTTCACTGCGGGTTTTCGGCAGACACAGCGTTTCCGACGCGCTTGCGGCGGCAAGCGCCGCAGTGCTCTGCGGAATTTCCCCGGCGGTTGCGGCATCGGCGCTTGCTGAATTTTCGGGGGCGCGCCGGCGAATGGAATGGAAGGGGGAACTCAACGGGGCACAGGTCTATGACGACTACGGGCACCATCCCGACGAAATCCGTGCAACGCTTGCCGGGGTGCGGGAAATGGGGTGGCGGAGAATTCTCTGCGCCTATCAGCCGCACACCTATAGCCGGACGGCGGGGCTGTACGGGGAATTCGCCGCGGCGCTGAGTGAAGCGGATCGGGTGTTTCTTGCCGACATTTACGCGGCGCGGGAGCAGAATGTCTATGGCGTTTCCTCTCTTGCTCTGGCACAGACCATCGGTGAAAAAGCGATCTACTGCCCTTCCTTTTCTGCAGTTGCGCAACGACTTTCGGAGGAAGCGCGTCCGGGAGATGCGGTGATTGTGATGGGAGCCGGAGACATCTACCACGTTTTTGACTTGCTGTTCCCCTCCGATCCGCCGGCAGATCCCTCCAAAACCAGCTGAATCCGGCGGGGGAATGTCATTGGAAAGGTCGTGCGAATTTCTTAGAAGCGGGCGGATCCCGCGCGGGCAACGCCCGTTTCCTACCGGCGAAGAGGGTATTCCGACGTTTAACAGAAGCCGGAACGGAATGTGCAGATGGAATTTTTTGCCCGGCAGAAGCCGGAAGGGGAATGGAAAATTATCGGTTTGCGATGTTGAGAAGATTCCCACGGGCGAAAATAACCGCAATGAAAAACGGTTTTCCGGTGTTGCACGAGCGTTCCGGTTCCCACTCAGTTGGCAGGGGCGGGGGTTATACAGATACTGTTTGCATGTAGAATCGCATAGGGCAGAAAAAAGAAGCATACAGCGAATGCCGTATGCTTCTTTTTTCTGCCTTCCGGAGCGCGGATGGGTTGGTTCCGTTTTGCGATCGGCAGGAGATTATTTGTTCAGTTCGTTCAGTTTCTTTGTGAACTGGCTCTTCTTATGAGCGGCTGCGTTCTTATGGATGATTCCGTAAGCAGCTGCCTGGTCAACCTTCTTGACGGCGGACTTGTACGCTGCCTGTGCGGCTGCCATATCACCGGAAGCCAGAGCTGCATCGTACTTCTTCATCTCTGTTTTCAGAGCACTGCGGTACATCTTGTTCTGCAGGGTCTTGGTCTGGATGACCTTTACTCTTTTCTTTGCGGACTTGATATTCGGCATTCTTTTCACCTCCCTTTAGATTTGAAAGATATTTCAAAGCGGCGCCTGAGAGGGTGCGCACAGCTTCATCCATATACCGACTCATTTTATCACACTTCCGCCGGAATTGCAATACCTTTTTGCATTTTTTCGAAAATATTTTTGCAGAGTGAATTTCCAAAGTAAATTCCACGGTGGAATTGATATGCCCCCAAAAGTCAGACACTCATGGAGGTGCATATTTTAATGGGCAAAAACGGGACGAGAAAACAGGAGGGACTCGACAGAATTTAAGATGTGTGTTATAATGGATGTGCGAGAACACCGATTCATCATACCCTTTTCAGAGACATCGTTAAAACCGGCGCTTCTTTTGATGACTTTACGCAAGAATCGGTTAACCTGATCTTCTTGCCCGTTAATGCCGTAAAAAGAAAACAATTCAATGGAAAAAGCGCCTATGATATATTTTCGTTTTTCCATTCCGAGGTCTTGGCTTCTGCTTTGGGGATTTCTTTTGTCTCCGCGGTCGAGGTCATTCAATCACCTAAACTTCGAAAATTTTTCGAAATTGTTGCAAAAGCGTTGCGGATATGATACAATGAACCCGTAAAAGCTTTGCGGAACGCAGAAGCGCCGCGAACGCAGATTTTTTCAAAATACAAAATACGAAGTGATCAGAGAACAAGGAGCATCCTATGCAGGCACAGTGGATTTGGTATCCCGGAGATTACGAGCTTTATCACAGCCTTCTTCTGCATGACCGGCGACAGGAGTACGGAGCGGATTATCCCTGCTTCTGGCAGCTGGCAGGCGTTTATCCGAGAGTGAACTTTTTCAGAGATACGGATTCCGGGAAAGAAGGCTATCTGGTTCTTCATACCCGCGGGAAAGGGTATGTATTGGTGGATGAGGAACGCTTCCCGGCAGAAACGCGGGTCACGATCCCCGCAGGACACCATCATCTGGAGGTTGTGGTGCTGAACCACCGCGATCTTCCGGCAATTTATGTGGAGTCCGACATTGCACCCAGCGACGGGAGCTGGTTTGCAACCCCCGGCATCAGTACGCATGAGGGACTTGCGGTTGCAAAAGCCATTCCGGACAGCGGCTGTCACCCGGCAGGCTGTCAGCCGGTGTATGATTCCTTGGAGGATGACGTGACGGTGTTCCCGTTCACCCGCAAGGCATGCGACCCGGTGGGGAAAACCGAAAAGAACGGTATGGTGACCTACGATTTCGGCAAAGAGATGTTCGGCACCATACTTTTCACCGCAAAGCCGGAGGATGCCGTGACCGTCATCTACGGGGAGTCTTATGAGGAAGCCACCTCCTACGGACTGGAGGGAAAGAACAACGCACTGGTTTACGAAACGGTACAGGGTCAGGCGGCGTATGTGCTTGCCTCCCGCGCGTTCCGGTACGTTTCCTTCCTCGGAAAGGCGGAAAACGTGCGTGCGGAAGCGGAAATGCTTGCACTGGAATACAAAGGAGATTTTACCTGCGAAGATCCGCTTGTCAAGCGGGTGTACGACGTTTGCGCCTACACCTTCCATCTTTGCACCCGGGAGCTCCTTCTGGACGCCATCAAACGGGATCGCTGGTGCTGGGGCGGCGACGCATATCTGTCCTACATCATCAACGCCTACCTCTTCGGCGATGAGGAGGTGTCCAAGCGGACAATGATCGCACTTTACGGCAAGCCGCCGTATGTGGAGCATGTCAACACCATCAATGACTATACGGCACTTCTGATCATCGGCACGTGGGAGTACCTCTACCGGAGCGGCGACGTTGCTTTTCTCCGGTTGATGTGGGATCGGATCCGTGCACTATACGATTTTGTGGTCGGTCGGCTGCGCGGAGACGGCTACGTGGTCGGCAGATCCAACGACTGGGTTTTTGTGGACTGGTCGGAAATCGACAAGACCGGTGCCGTGTGCGCCGAACAGATTCTGCTCTGGGAAATTTATATCGTCATGGCAAATATGGCACGGATGCTCGGGAAGGACACGACCGAGTACCTTTCCCGCGCCGAGACCCTGAAGGCTTGCATCAACCGCGATTTCTGGTCATCGGAGCAGAATGCCTACATCGACAGCTTTGAGTCCGGGAAGAACCACGTGACAAGACACGCCAACATTTTTGCGGTGCTGTTCGACTTCTGCGACGCAGATCGCGCCGCGGTTATCTGCCGCTCCGTTCTGGAAAATGACCGGATCACCGCCATCACGACCCCCTATTTCAAGACCTTTGAACTGATGACGCTGTGCAAGCTTGGGAAGATCAACGTCGCGCAGGAGCTGATCTCCTCCTATTGGGGCGGAATGCTTGCACTGGGCGCGACCAGCATCTGGGAGGAGTATGACCCGACCGAAAAGGGCGCGGAGCATTACCGTATGTACGGCTCCGCCTACGGGAAGTCCCTATGCCACGCATGGGGCGGAGGACCCATCGCCTTTCTCGGAAAGTATTGCGCCGGCGTCCGCCCGACCTCGGTCGGCTCCGCGACCTTCGTGGTGGCGCCCAATCCCGGCAACTATCGGAATTTTACCGCCAGGGTTCCGCTGCGGGACGGCCTTGTCTCTGTGGAATACCGGAACGGGCAGGTGCATGTGAAAACCGACCTTTCCGGCGGTACACTTTGCTTCGGCGGCAAAGAAGTTCCGATCCTGCCCGGCACGGAGACGGTGCTTTGAGCCGAAAAGCGAACGGTCGCTTCCTGTCTGCGCGTTTTCCGCGGAGCCGGTGTTGCAATCCCCGGCGAACGGGTCGGAATTGCGTGTCCGGCAGGGAGCGGATTCAGAGCAGAGCTGTTCTTTTATGAAAAAGAGGAGGGCAGAAAGATGAAAAAGAATACAAAACGGATTTTCTGGGGGTTGGTTTTTCTGGCGCTTGCCGCCGGGCTGACGCTGCGGATCTTTTTTCCGGATATCGTATGGAATTCCGGCGTCTCCGCATGGAAATGGTTTGTCGGGGCGGTGCTGTTGTACTGGATTGTCAGCAATCTGGTGTTCGGGAGAAGTCTGCGGGCGCATTTTGACATTTTTCTGCCGCTCGCCCTGCTGTTTGTCGTTTTCAAATCCGATCTTGCAAGACTGACCGGGGCAGGGCTGGAACAGGTCAACGGCTGGGGCGTCATCGGTATTGCCCTGCTTCTGACCATTGCACTGAACCTTTTGCTTGGCGAAATCGGTTCCAAAAAAAGATCCGCCACGGAGGTTGACAACCGGTATTCCGACAGTGTGGCGTATCTTGATCTTGCGGAAAAGAACCGCTTTTCGGTCTTTAACCGCATGGGTTCCACCGAGGTGTATTTTCAGAATACCGAAGCGGGTGATGCCGCGCAGCCGGTTTCCCTGTACGTGGACAATTCCTTCGGGGAAATGACCGTGCATGTCCCCGGCGACTGGCGGGTGGTTTCCCGCGTCGGAAACTCGCTCGGCTCGGTCAGCGTGCGGGACAACCCGACCGTATTCCGCCGGGAGCTGATTGTGGAAGGCTCCAACCGGTTGGGCGATATTTCCTTCGAGGCATAACAGAGGAGACTCTGCAAACCGACTGAATTTATTCTTGGGGGCAGACCGTATATGAAAACTGTAAAATGGATTGACCCGATCCCCGGTACAATGATCTGCCTGACAGACGAAAAGCTTGCAAGGGGAGAGGACCGGATTACATGCGTTGTGGATGCGCCCGTCGGATGCAGGGTTTCCGTCAACGGTATCCCCTGCCGATGGGAGAACGGATATTACCGTGCGGATGTTCCGTTTTCCGGAAAACGAACGGTTTTGACCGCGATGAATGAAACATATGCGGAAACGGCGGAAAGTGAAGTTTTCCGGCTTTATACGCCAAAAAAGATTTACCGTGTTTCCGTCGACGACAATATCTGGTTTCTGCAGGACATTGCCCGGCATCAGGATGTTTACAAAAGCATCTTTGAAAACCCGTATCTTGCCCTTTATCAAAGACTTCACGAGGAGTACGGGAGCAAATTTCATTTCAACATTTACTACACCTGTCCGGAGAGGGGAGGCTTCTCTCTGCCGGAGTTGTCGGATCGGTTCCGGGCAGAATGGCAAAGCGTACTGTCGTGGCTGACGCTTTCGTTTCACGCCAGAGCAAATTTTCCAAACTGGCCCTACGTCCGCTCCGACTATCAGACGGTGTATGAACATTGCCGTGAAGTAAACGAGGAAATCCGGCGGTTTGCGGGATACCTTACGCCCGTTACCACCCTGCATTTTGCCGATGCACCGAGGGAGTGCGTCCGGGCACTGTATGATTGCGGAATTCGCGCTCTGCTCGGTGACTTTTCCCTGAACCGAAACGGGGAAAGATGGCTTTGCTACTATGCTTCGCAGGAGGAATTTGATGCCGTCCGGAAATATTCCTTCTGGAAGGATCCTTCCACGGGAATGATTCTGTTCCCCTGTGATACGGTGCTCAATTGCTATCCGCCCGAAGGCATCCGGAAGGAAATGGACTGGTTTGCACAAACCTACGGCGACCGGAGCTTTGTGGATGTGCTGATTCACGAGCAGCTTTTCTACAGGGATTCCGGAATCTGGCTTCCGGACTATGAGCAGCGCCTGCGCGCCGGAATCGAATATTGCAGGGATCACGGTTATACGCCTGGGTTTGTGCGGGACATCATTGATTTCAGTGATCCGGAGATTTTCGGGGAGGAGGGCATATTGCCACGCCCACTGTATGCGGAACACTGATCCGACGGGATTGTTCTGTTGTTCTCTCTGCCGGGAAAGAATATCAAAAAGGGGCTGTTAAGAAACTCGATGTTTTTAACAGCTCCTTTTCTGCTTCCGGAAGAACGCTCTCCCGGAAAAATCAATTCCGCCCGCCTGGAATTTTTGAAGTGCACCAAAAGGATAGACAAAAAACAAATAGGAACCTGTTTTCGAATGAGTTCGGTATTGAGCCGGGCACATTCCTTTTCATTTGAGAGAAAAGCTCTCATTAGCTGTAATAACTATATAGTCTTTGGTTCTCGGCAATCAGATCTTCTTCGATCTTTTTATCAAGCTTGGGAGGGCGTCCCTTGTTAGAACCGCTTGCTTTACAAGCTCTGCCACGTCTTTCTTTGATTCGCCCTTCGGCTTCTTCTAAAAATGTGTGTTCCTGCTTTTTAATTATATTTTTGCAGCTTTCTTCTTGTCCTTGTTTTTTATCCCAATACGTTCATACCGTTTCGCAGTAACTGGAGCAGAGTACCCGCATATCCATTATAACACGAATCTTGAATTCCGGCGAGTCGTTTTTCTGTTTTCCTGACATAAAAATATGCACCTCCAAAAGGGTCTGACTTTTGGGGTGCATATCATGATTTTTCATTTTGAAAAACAGTATGTTTTTAATGACTTGCGGGGATGCCGTATTGAAAGCCTCCGTTTTTCAACAGAGCAGAACGCCCTCTGCGAAGGAGGGAATACAATAAAAAAACTGCTGTCCGGCATCAAGAGGGGGTCTTTACACGGACAGCAGAAAGCGCGGACATGGGGGATCATGCCCTTTGCTTTTGTACCGACCGGAGTCGGCAGCAACCGGCTGTCATAGCAGACTTTTGTCTGCCTTAGACCCATCTGGCTTTGTGTCCCTGCCTTTCGACAGGTTTACCAAGGTATGAATGCAGATACCGCATTCGCATCGCCGCCTTTCGGGGTATGAAAGGACGAAAGCGTGCAAATCCGGAATTGCATCTATATTATATTGCAGTAATTCGGATTTGTCAACCCCTTTTTGCTATTTTTTACCAAAAAGAACAAAAAACTTCGGAGCCGGATGAAGCAGGGATTCTGCCGCTCCTTTTTTATTGATGCAAGTGCCGGACAAAAGAAGCGATACCCGCACGCTTTCCGTGACGCGGGTCAGATGCAGAGGTGCGGCGGTTGTTTCGACCCCTTTGACCTTGTGCTCCGGCTTATCCACCTTATTATAAGGATTCTTGTGTCTTTACAAAACTCTTGAAAACACACCGCAGAAATGCTTTCCGGAGTCGTCCGGATTTCCGAATCCTGTTGTACGGGCGATTTTTATCTGCTGTGGGAGATTTTTTGTGCACTCTTATTTTTTCGCACCAACGACAGCACATCGGGAGGATGAAAAAATTCTTCCGAAACGGCGGAAGTCCGATGCTGCCCGCGGCAAACGCCGCAGGCAGCGGGGGCTTTGTCCGGACAGTCGGTTCGACGGAGATGCCGGATGGTGTGAGATTTAAGAACCGACTGTACTTAATGCAACTGCATTCAGATGGTTCCGCTGACGGTCACCGTTGTCTCGCCCGGAGTGACGCTCCATGCGCCGGTGGTCGGATCCTGCGTGTAGGTTGCCGCGGGAACGGTCAGAACACCTGCGACGGTGGCAAATTCACCGGTTGCAGGCGCATAGGTGTAGTCCGTGGTGGGGGTCAGCGCTGTGCCGTTCCGCGTCGCGGTCAGACCGGAGAGGATCGGGCGGAAGGTGTCGGACAGAATCAGGTTTCCGCCTTCAGTGATGGCGGCGGCTCCGTAGTTGCGGATTTCAAACGTATAGGTGACGGTTCCGTTTTCCACAACCGGGATGGGAGAGATGCTCTTGATGATCCGCAGATCCGGCGTTTCAATCGGCGTGATGGTTGCGCTGGCTTCCATCGGAGTGGTCAGCTCCGTTCCGGTCACGGTTGCCGTATTCATAATCTGCGCCTCTGCACCGAGCGGTGCGAATTCGTTGACGGTGGCCTTGTAGATCAGAGCCATGTTGCCGCCTGCGGGGATGGTAATACCGGAAAATTCCAGCGGAGGCCCCGCCGTAACGGTCGGAGCTACTGCAAGGGTGCCGTTGATATACAGCGCTACCGCTCCCTCCAGAAGGGTCAGCGGATAGAGCGTTGTATTGCCGAACGGATACGAACCTTGATTGTCCGTCACGGTCACACCGGTGATTGCCGTGTCGCCGGAGTTGACGGCACTGACCACAAAGGTAACGGTGTCGCCCGGACGGTAGGTTTCCGGAATTGCTTTCTTTGCCGCCGTGAGAACGCCGCGGATGTCGCTGACCGCAATGTTGGAATGGATGACGTTTCCGTTATATAATAGTTGTGCCTGATTGGTAATCTGAGCCATAACAGTCTCCTTTTGTCGCAAAATGTCGAACCCCGCAAAGGGAGTTCACTAATAAGGATATGAGTGAGGTCTGCCAGAGGTCAAAAAATGTCGTTTTTTCGGAAAACCCGGAAAGGAGACTTGACAAACAGGGGACGGGCGGAGTATAATTTTAGAACATTGGTTTTATGATATTTCCGGGAGAAAAAGCAGAGAATGAAACGGAGACAAACATCACAGACGCTGACGGAGGGACCCCTGCTCCGGCAGATCCTTTTTTTCACATTTCCGCTGATAGCGACTGCGGTTCTGCAGCTGCTGTTCAATACCGCAGACACGGTGGTCGTCGGCAGGTGGGGCGGAGATACACCGGAGGAGTGTGCCAATTCACTGGCGGCGGTCGGTTCCTGCGCCGCGCTGATCACTCTGATTGTCAATCTGTTCTTCGGCTTGTCGGTCGGTTCCGGCATCTGCGTTGCACAGGGGATCGGAGCGGGGCAGAAGGAGGACGTGGAAAAGTATGTGCACACCTCTGTCCTTGCCTCGACCATCGCCGGGGCAATCGTGACCGTGATTGGTCTGGTCTTTTCCCGCACATTCCTTTCGTGGATGGGAACGGATGATACCATTCTGGACGAAGCGACGCTGTATATGACGGCATATTTCTGCGGAATGCCGGCAAATATGCTGTATAATTACTGCGCCTCTATGCTCCGCTCCTCCGGAGACACGGTGCACCCGCTGATCTACCTTTCCGCGGCGGGCGTCGTGAATGTCATTCTGAATCTGGTCACGGTGCTTGTTTTTCGCTGGGGAGCACTCGGCGTCGGAGTTGCAACCGCAGTTTCCCAGTGGATTTCCTGCATTCTGACCGTATGGTTCATGATGCGGACGGACGGTCCGTGCCATCTGGATTTGCACCGCCTCCGGATCGACGGCAAAAAACTGAAACGCGTGGTACTGCTCGGCATCCCGGCAGGCATCCAGAGCACGCTGTTCTCCATCTCCAACGTGTTGAATCAGGCAGCGGTGAACTCCTTCGGACCGACCATTGTCGCCGGGAACACGGCGGCATCCAATCTGGACAATTACGTCTATGCAACGCAAAACGCACTTTATCATACGACGCTGACCTTCGTCGGGCAGAATGCCGGCGCCATGAAATATCACCGGATGAAGAAGAGCATCCTTTACTGTGTCGCCGTGGTGGCGGCGGTGGGACTTCTGGTGGGCGGTGCGGTGCTTGTTTTCGGAGAACCGCTTCTGCATATTTTCGCACCGGAGAACGAAGATGTGGTGCAGGCGGGTCTGGTGCGGCTTTCCATTGTGTGCCTGCCGTATTTTCTGTGCGGATGGATGGAGGTCGGATGCGGCGCATTGCGCGGACTCGGAAAATCGCTGACCCCGATGATCGTTTCTCTGATCGGCGCATGCCTGCTCCGCGTGGTCTGGATTTACACGGTCTTCGCCGCGGTGGGAACGCCGGAAAGCCTGTATGTCGCGTGGTCGGTTTCCTGGGGCGCGACCGCGGCGGTGCAGTTTCTCTTTGTGTTCCTGACCCTGCGAAAGCTGAAAAAGAGGCAGGACATCTGCCCGGAGGGGCAAACTATTTCCTGAACGATCTGCGGTACTGCGGACGGAAGAAAAAACAAAAATATCTTTGCGGTTCCATCCGCAAAGGAGAGAAAAGGAGAAAAACATGAAAAAACAACTCCGGATTCTGGCACTGGGAAACAGCTTTTCACAGGATTGCACGGCATACCTTGACCGGATGACCGATGCGGGGCTTCTGGTACGGAATCTGTACATCGGCGGATGTTCGCTGGAGCGGCACGCCGGAAATCTGCGGACGAACGCGGCGGAATATGAGTATCAAAAGGACGGCGTTGCCATCGGAGGCGGACACGTCAGCGCCAATGAGATTTTGTCCTCCGAGCCGTGGGATTTTGTCACGGTACAGCAGTCGAGCGGACTTTCCGGATGCTATGAGAGCTACGTACCGTATCTTGAAGAAGTGCTTTCTTATATCAGAACGCTTTGCCCGACGGCACAGCCCGTCTGGAACGAGACATGGGCGTATGCAACCACTTCCACACATGCCGCATTCCAAACCTATGAGTATAGCCAGCAAAAAATGATAGCATGTATCCGCGAGACGGCACGGCGCGTTTGCGGGGAGTTTGGCATTGACCGAATGATCCGTACAGGGGATGCCATTCAGTTGCTTCGGGAGAATGTTGCACCGGACGGAACCGAGTTCTGCCGCGATGGATTCCACCTGAGTCTGAATTACGGCAGGTATGCGGCGGCATACGTCTGGGCACGCTTCTTCGGTCTTCCGGTCAACGGATTCGTGCCGGACGGAGCCGACCCGGAGCGGATCCTTGCCTGTGTTTCTGTCCTGAAGGATGCCGGAATCTAAACCAAACAAAGGGGGAGGAACGGATCCGCGACGGAATCCGTTCCTCCCGCTGTTCTTTTTTTCGGCTCTGCAACAGAACATATCTTTTATTTTGCCATTGCAGCCATGTTGTAATAACGCAGAATTTTCTGCGCTTTTTCGTTGCAGTCAAAGGCGAGGACGACCTTTTCTCCGTCCGGATCCTTCCATGCCGCGTAATAGAGACTCGGAGACTCTTTTCCGGACGCGGCAAAAATCGTGACACTGTTCTCACAGGCGCATGCCTGCGGGGTTTCCGCCGGAGCAATGAGGTCAATGTCCCGGATCTGTACCTCGCACAGCTTTTTGCGGCTGCGGTTTCCGAAAATCCGGCTGACGGTCATTTTGCCCGCAAAGAAGGAATATTCGTATTCCACCTGCGTCAGCCGCCATGTGAAAAAGACCAGAATCCAGAGCGATAGCGGTACCAGTGCCAGAAAGGGGACCAGCAGGCGTGTCGCTATTCCGACAATGAACAGTCCGACCACCCAGATGACATAGAGCGAGATCAGAACGATCCGCCGGAGAATCAGTTTTCCGCTTTTGGCTTCTGCCACTGCGTATTCAAAAGGGGCGCCCCCCGAACCGAAACCGGAATCCATTTTTTGTCCTCCTCTGGCTTGGTTTTTACTATATAAATGCAATTTACGCGAACACGCAGACATTATAGCACGATTTTGCGCTGCCGTCAACCGCTTTTTTGTGCGTTTTTGAAAAAGACCGTCGAAAAAACCGGATTTTGAAGGAAACGCCTTGACGGGAGAGCCGCTTTATGATAAAATAGGAAAAATTCAGAAAAGCTTCTGCACCGCAACCAGGCATCTGGCTGCAGGAAGGGAAAAAGGAGAAAAATATATGAAGGCTGTCATTACAGTGACGGGAAAGGACACAGTGGGAATCATTGCCGGGGTCTCGGCAATCTGCGCCTCGTGCGGCGCGAACATTCTGGAAATTACGCAAAGCGTTCTTTCCGAGTATTTTGCCATGATTATGCTGGCAGACATCCGGAATCTGTCGGTCGGGTTTCCGGCGTTTGCGGATCGGCTGACCGCATATGCCGAAGAAGCGGGACTGGCAATCCATGTCATGCACGAGGATATTTTCAACACCATGCACCACGTCTGAGGAGTGCCGTTATGATCAACACACAGGATATTCTGGAAACCATCAACATGATCCGGGAGGAATGCCTCGACATCCGGACAATTACCATGGGCATTTCTCTTTGGGACTGCGTCAGCGAGGATACCAACCGGCTGTGCGACCGCATCTATGATAAGATCACCCGGAAGGCGGAGCGACTGGTATCGGTCGCCTCCGGAATCGAAAAAATGTACGGCATCCCGATCGTCAACAAGCGGGTATCGGTCACGCCGGTATCACTCATCGGCGGGGACGGAGGACCCGAACGCTATCTGGCGGTCGCAAAGACCCTGCAGCGCGCGGCGGACGCTTTGGGCATCAATTTCATCGGCGGCTTTTCCGCACTGGTTCAGAAGGGCTTTACCGAAGGAGCAAAAAATCTGATTTCGGTCATTCCGGAGGCGTTGACCGAGACCGAAAATGTTTGCTCCTCCGTCAACGTCGCTTCCACCAAAGCGGGTATCCACATGGATGCCATTGCGCTGATGGGAAGCACCATCCGGCGTGCGGCGTACCTGACGCGGGATAAGAATTCCATCGCCTGCGCAAAGCTGGTGGTGTTCTCCAACGTACCGGAGGATAATCCTTTCATGGCGGGCGCCTTCTGCGGGATCGGGGAACCGGACACCGCGGTCAATGTCGGGGTCAGCGGTCCCGGTGTGGTGGCTTCCGCCATCCGACGTGCCGGGGACTGCGATCTGACAGAGCTTGCGGAGGTCATCAAGAAAACCGCGTTCAAAATCACGCGGGTCGGCCAATTGGTTGCGGGTGAGGCGGCAAAGCAGCTGGGCGTTCCGTTCGGCATTGTGGACTTGTCCCTGGCGCCGACGCCGGCAATCGGCGATTCGGTAGCATATATCCTTGAGGAGATGGGTCTGGAATCCTGTGGCGCACACGGAACCACCGCCGCGCTTGCAATGCTCAACGACGCAGTCAAAAAAGGCGGCGTGATGGCATCCTCCCATGTCGGCGGGCTGTCCGGCGCGTTTATTCCGGTTTCCGAGGACGCAGGGATGATCGCCGCGGCGGAGCGCGGAGCGTTGACCCTTGAAAAGCTGGAGGCAATGACGGCGGTCTGCTCGGTGGGACTGGACATGATCGCCATTCCGGGAGATACGCCGGAGGAGGTCATCGACGGAATCATCGCGGACGAAATTGCCATCGGTGTTGTCAATACCAAAACCACGGCAGTGCGCCTGATTCCCGCATGGGGAAAGACTGCGGGTGACCGGGTGGAATTCGGCGGGCTTCTGGGAAGCGCTCCTGTCATGCCGCTCAATACCTTCTCGCCGGCGCGGTTTATCCGCCGCGGCGGAAGAATTCCGGCACCCATCCACAGCCTGAAGAACTGAGCCGGGACTTGCTGACGCATTTCCTTCGAAAAATTGAAAAAAACGCCGAAAATGACGGAAAGCTCTTTCTATTATGCAAATTTGCAATTTTGGAATGGAGATGCTTGCAAATTGACACTTGGCTTTCAGAAAAAAACGGGATTGTGACGGCTCTTTGTTGTGATTGTGACAAATAAAACCGCATTTTGACGTACGACATTTTATCTACATCGGATAAAAATGAATTTTTTTCAAAAATATCTTGCAATTTTGACTGTACTCTGCTATACTATATGCATTATTTTATACCAATAAAATAAAACGAGGAGGACGACTCATGAAAACACACAGAAGAAAATTGCCCGTATTGATTTTGCTTGCAATTTTCTGCTTCTCCCTGATTCTCCTGACCGCGTGCGGCGGGGACGATCAGCCGGACAATCCGGATCAGCCGGGCAACAACCAGACGGATTACGGGATTGACAACGTCTATTATACCAAGGACGACGGCAGAGAGTACCTGTTCACAATTACGGGGAACTCTTTCCTGATTTCGGGATTCAACGGAGAGCAGACAGGCACGTTCGTTTATGCGGACGGCAAGCTGACGCTGACCTTCAAGACGGGAGACAACACACAGGCGTCTGCCGCTCTGGAGAACGGAGTCCTGAAACTGACCTATAACGGCGGCAGTTACCGGCTGGTGCCGAGAACCTACTACACCGTCAGTTTTGATGTGGACGGCGGAAGCGCGGTCGCGGCACGGAAGGTTCTCAACGGCGATACCACCGCAAAGCCGGCGGACCCGTCCAAGGACGGCTATGCCTTCATCGGATGGTACACCGACAAGGACTACAAAACCGCATTTACCTTCGATACCACGGTTATTACCGCGGATACGACGGTGTATGCCCGTTTTGAAAAGCATGCTGCCGGTCAGCCGGAGTATAAGGTTTCCTTTGCCTGCGACGGCGCGGTTTACGATCCGATCCGGACGGTCAACGGCATTGCTTACCGGCTTCCCACTCCTGTAAAGGAGGGCGCTGCGTTTGTCGGTTGGTGGGTGAGCGATTACCAGTCCGGTGATAAGCTGACCTATCAGTACACCGGTCAGAAGCTGACCGAGGACACGATTCTGTTTGCGGTCTTTGAAACGGCAGGCGTTCCCAATGTTTCCGTCAACGCGGAAAAAATCAGCTGGAACGCACTGGGTCCCACGGCAAACTACCGTGTTACCGTCAAGAACGGCGACAAGGTGCTGGAGGACAAGAATGTCGGAACCAACGAATTCACGTTTGACTTTGCCAACCAGGCGGCGGGAGAGTACACCATTACCGTAACCTGCAACGGCAAGGCCTCTACCGTATATTATAAGAACAAAGCACTGGCTCGCGTGTCCAATTTCCGCGTGGTATCGGGCGGCGTTCTGGTGTTTGATCCTGTGGAGAACGCCCAAAGCTACCTGATTACGGTCAGATGTGCGAATGCAAACCATACGCATACCGCGATCAGCAACGGAAGCTCCACCAACTATGTTTTTGCCAACTGCGACATGCCGAAGGACGGTATTGTGTTCGTTGTGACGGCAAAGGCGGAAGGCTATCTGGATTCCGTTTCTTCCTATACATATTATCTCGGACTGGATGCCGTCACGGGCATTACGGTCGACAACGGAAAAATTACGTGGTACCCGGTGGAAAATGCCACCGCTTACTATGTGGAGATTTCCAGGGACGGTAAGGTTCTGAAGAATGCGTACGTGACCAGCGGAACCGCCTACAGCATCTCGGATCTGGATGCAGGTGCGATTTCCGTGAAGGTGACCCCGGTCAGCAACGGCTACTACAGCGCTCCTGCCGAGGCGGTCAGCTTTACCAAGACCACGCTGGCGCGTCCTTCCGGTATCACCGCTTCCGGCAATGTCATTCGCTGGAACAAGGTCGAGGGTGCAACCGGGTATAAGGTAAGCGTCAACGGCACGGTATATGACACGACCGACGCGACCTTCACCATCACCGAGGAAATGATCGGCGCTGGCAACTTCGTCTATGCGGTTTCCGTACAGGCGGTTGCCGCAGATGCTGCCAACAATTCTCCGTACTCCGAGTCCGCATCGGTGAATTACGCCACGATGGGTGACGTCGTGTATGAAAACGGCGTTCTCCGCTGGACTCCGGTCATTACGGCAAAGAAGTACAGTGTCAAAGTCGGCACAAAGACCTACACGGTGGACGGAAAGAACAGCAGCTTTGCCGTAACCTTCCTGGAAGCCGGAACCACCGAGATTTCCGTTTGCTTCATTGACGAGAACGATGACGGATCCGCATGGAAGACCATTACGGTCGAGGTCTATGGCGTAGAGTTTGATGCTCGCGGCGGCGCTGAGACCAAGACGGTTTATGTGGCATTCGGCGATGCAATCAACCTGCCCGAAACCAGCCGCGACGGCTATGATTTTGCAGGCTGGTTCACTTCTCCCGCAGGTCTTTCCGGCGGAAAGAGATATGACAGCGTGCGCTTTGAGGGCAACAGCGACACCGTGCTTTATGCCGGCTGGTCCGCAAAGAAATACAATGTTACTCTGACTCCCGGCGAGGGAGGAACCGCAGATCCCAAGACGACAGAGGTCACCTACGGACTTTACAACAGACTGCCGCTGGCAACCCACACCGACCCCACAAGACTTTTTGTCGGTTGGTTCTCCGAGCCGAACGGTGCCGGCATCCGCTACTCCAACGAGAAGGGCGAGGCGCTGGTCCGCTGGAATCTGCCGTCCGATACTACCCTGTATGCTTATTTTGCAGAGACCCTGAAGTTCTCTCTGATTGAAAACGGGACCGCATATTCCGTATCGCAGGGTGACTACGGTATCGGAAAGCTGACCACCATCACCATTCCCACCACTTATAACGGACTTCCCGTCACCACGGTGGAGGCATCCGCATTTGTTTCCTGCAGCACGCTGACGGAAATCCGGATTCCGAACACCATCAAGCTGATTGAGATCGGCTCCGAGGGTGTCAACGGTGTCGGTTCTGCATTCCAGAGCTGCTCCAACCTGCGGGAGATCACCATCTACCCGGTGGAGGGAGCCAAAGATGTCCGCTATCATTCGGTAGACGGTGTCCTTTACTACAACAATGAGTACACCGGTATGGAGATCAAGGCATATCCGTACGCAAAGACGGGCGCTTTGGAGATCGAAGAGGGAACCACGGTGATTCCGACCGGTGCCTTCAAGAGCGCCAAGTTCACCGAAGTGATCGTTCCTCACACCGTGACGGAGATTCACGCAAACGCATTCCAGAGTTGCTCCAACCTGACCAAGATCACCTTCCTCGTAGCTCCCGACGGAGTTGCGGAGGTTCCGCTGACCATCAGGGACAAGGCAATCTATTCCTGCTCCAAGCTGGAATCCGTCGTGCTTCCCGCACGTCTGACTGCTTTCGGCACCAATACCATTTCCAGCTGCTCGGCACTGACCTCCATTGACATTGCCGGCACCGGCGGAAGCTTCACCGCAAAGGGAGAGACCGGTCGCAAGGTGCTCTGCAATGCGGCGGGTGACACCATCATCTTCTGCCCGAAGGGCATGACAGGAGAGTTCACCATCCCGAACGGTATCACGACCATCGGAGAGGCTGCATTCCAGAGCTGCAACAAGCTGACCAAAATCACGATTCCCGGCTTTGTGACCGAGATTCAGAAGGATGCATTCAAGTCCTGCTCCGGCATGGAGGTGCTCGACCTGACCGAAGAGGGTTACGCACTTACCATCCGTGAGAGCGCTTTCTACAGCTGCTCCGGACTGTATTCCGTCACACTTCCGAAGCGTCTGGTCAAGATGGAAGCCAATGCGTTCGGTTCCACCTCCAAGCTGACGAAGGTTATTGTCAACTCTGCAGGCGCTGCCACGGCAGAGGGAGACAAGATAATTGTCGACTTTGCAACCAACGCATTCGGAACCACTGTGACCAGTGCAACCGGTATGCCCAACTTCTACGTGACGCACGTGGAGCTGGGACCGGAAGTTCCCGAATTTGAAATCACCGGCGTGTTCGGTCAGAAGATCGAGAACGTAAAGGTGGACGAGAAGAACCCGAACTACACTGCCATTGACGGCGTGCTCTTTGACAAAGCGGTAACCAAGCTGGTTTATTATCCGACCGACCGCAGCGGCAATTACACGCTGCCGGATACGATTATTGAAATCGGCGACCGCGTGTTCCAGAACAAGACCGGACTGACCGGCATCACCGTCGGTAAGAACGTCAAGACCATCGGTGTCGGTGCGTTCCGCGGTTGCAACAAGCTGGAATATATCACCTTTGTGGACGGCGGCACCGAAAAGCTGACCATCGGTAACGACGCATTCTACGGATGCTCCGTCATGGACAACATTGTGCTTCCCGCACGTCTTGTGGACATCGGAGCCAACGCGTTCAATAACTGCAAGAAGATTGTCAAGCTGGTGATTCCGGAAGGCGTCACGCACATCGGCGCCGGCGCATTCTCCTACTGCTCCTACATGACCGAGGTTTCTCTTCCGAAGTCGCTGGAGACGATGGATCTGGACATCAAGGGACTGTTCACCGTGTTCTCCGGCTGCTCTGCACTGGAAAAGATCACGGTTCCGGAGTCCAACACCCATTTTGCAACCATTGATAACGTCCTGTATCAGAGAACCGATAAGCCGGTGCTCGACAAGGACGGAAACAAGGTTCTCAACGACGACGGTACCGAAAAAACGGTGAACGTCATTTCCACTCTGCTCCTCTGCCCGCAAAATAAGGCAGGCAGCACCACGGTGACGGTTCCCGGCACGGTGACCGGCGTTGCCGCAAGCGCATTCAACAGCAACAAGGTTGTAACAGAGGTTCTGTTCGGCGCACTGGAAAAGGGCGAGACCCTGACCATCGGCGATCAGGCGTTCGGCAACTGTGCAGTGCTCGCAAAGATTGCTCTGCCGGAAGGACTCGGCGAGATTCCCGCTTCCATGTTCTACGGCTGTAAGACGCTGGAGGAGGTTGTTATTCCGAGCACGGTTGCAACCATCGGAAGCAGGGCGTTCTCCGGATGCTCCAACCTGAAGACGCTGACCTTCACCGCAACGCCGGCGGGTCAGGATCCTGTGGATCTGGTTATCGCGGATGCCCGTTCCTACTATGATTCTCCGTTCTACTCCTGCAACAACCTCAAGGAGATCGTTCTTCCCGAACGGTTGACCGTCATCGGTAAATATGCGTTCGGCGGACTGGTTTCCGGTCAGTACGGTGAGTATTATATTCCGCTGTTTGAGCGTATTTCCCTGCCTTCCACGCTGAAGGAAATTCACGATTACGCATTCCAGAATGCAAGATATCTGACCTCCGTGACCTTTGCCCCCGGAACCACCCTTTCGGACAACGGCAAGACCTTCTCCATCGGTGCGTCTGCGTTCTATTACTGCGAATCGCTGACCTCTATCACGCTTCCGTCCTCGACGGATCCGGATGTGACCTACAGCATCGGAAACAACGCCTTCGGATATGCGGGTCTGAAGGAGATTACCATCCCGGCGGCAGTCGGAAAGTTTGGAGCTTCCGTATTCAACCGTTGCACGGATCTTGCAAAGATTTCTTTTGAAAAGGGCGCAAACCCGGAATTCGGCAACAGCCTCTTTGCTTACACCGCCATCACGAGCGTGGTTCTGCCGGAGGGTGTTGAGGCACTCAGCAACTATATGTTCCAGGGATGCAACGGACTGACCTCCGTGACCATTCCCGCAACGGTCAAGACCATTGGTATAAGAACTTTTGACAACTGCCTGAAGCTTTCCAAGATTACCTTTGCCACCTATGAAAAGGACGGCAAGAGCTATTCGAGCGTAATCAGCATCGACAACTGGGCATTCTCCAAGACCGCCATTGCAAGCTTCACCTTCCCGACACTGGAGGGTGGCAAGATGCTGAGCCTTGGCAACGCCATCTTCAGCTCCTGCCGGAATCTGGAGACGATCGGACTTTCCAAGTCCGTCGGCGAGATCGGCACCGCGTTTGCGGAATGCTTCAGCATCCGTAACTTCGTGGTGGACGCGGAGAGCGAAAACTTCTCCTCCAAGCCCGGCAGCCCGATCCTTTACAATAAGGATGGTACCGCCTATAAGTACATCTGCGGACAGCTTCCTGCCGGCGAGTACGTCATTCCCGAAGGAATCACTTCCATCGGAAGCAACGTATTCAAGGGTCAGCTCGGTATCACCGGACTGGAAATCCCGCGCTCGATGCAGTCCATCGGAAACAACGCGTTTGAAGGCTGCACGTCTCTGGAGACGGTTCTTTTCCGCCACTCCACCGACAAGCCCAGCCAGCTGACGCAGAAGGATTCGTACGGAACCAACCTCTTCAAGAGCTGCACGGCACTGAAGAAAGTAACGCTTCCGGCGAACATGACGGAAATTCCCAAGAATATGTTCTACTACTGCTCGGCGCTGGAGTCGATTGTCATTCCTTACGGTGTCACAAGCATCGGTCAGGATGCGTTCGGCTACACGGCACTCAGAAGCGTGTCGATTCCCGCAACGGTCAAGACGATTGATAACTATGCATTTGAGGGCAGAAGCAAAGCCGGAACAATCACTTCTCTGACCTTTGAGAGAGAAGCAGACGGTTCCACTGCGCTCACCACCATCGGAAACGTCGCGTTCAAGTACCAGTGCATTCCGACCATCGAAATTCCGAGTTCTGTAACTTCTCTCGGAAATAACTCGTTCTCCAACAACCCGGCGCTCACCTCCTTCACCTTCGAAGAGGGAACGCAGATCAAGACCTTTGGTACCTATCTGATTGAAAACAGCCCGCTGATTGAAACCTTTACGGTTCCGGCAAGCGTCACCACGCTCGGCAACAGCGATTTCGCAGGCTGCACTTCTCTGAGGTCGGTCATCTTTGAGGAAGGCTCCAAGCTGACTACGGTCGGTTCCTCCACCTTCAAGGCATCCGGTATTGAGAGCATCACCTTCCCGGAGGGCGTGACCACCTTCACAACGGTGAAAAAGCCGAACGTAACCACCTCCAACACCCTGTTCCAGGATTGTGTCAATCTGAAGAGCGTGACCTTCGGCTCCAAGACCACCTTCCTTGCAAAGCAGATGTTCAAGGGTTGCACTGCGCTGGAATCCATTGATATTCCGGACAGTGTCGAGACGATCGGAACGGAGTGCTTCATCAACTGCACCACCCTCAAGAGCGTCAACTTCGGTGAAAACTCCAAGGTGACCAAGATCGGTGACAAATGCTTTGCCAACAGCGGACTGGAGTCCATTGTCCTGCCCGCAAGCTTCACCAAGTTCGGTTACGGTTCTTCCTATTCTTCCACGGTAAGCTCCAGCGGAAAGCAGTTCCTCGACTGCACGAGTCTGAAGAGCGTGGAATTCAAGGGCAAGCTGGGTGTCATCTGCGGTTACGTCTTCCAGGGTTGCACCGCGCTGGAATCCATCGAGATTCCCGCATCGACCACCATCATCGGCAACTATGCCTTTGACGGTTGCACGGCGCTGAAGTCGGTGGCCATCAACTCCTCCGGATCCCTTGTGATCGGAACTTATGCATTCCGCAATTCTGCGATTGAGTCTGTGACCATTCCGAAGGGAACCACCAAGATCGACAACTATGCATTCAACAGCTGTGCAAATCTTGCAACCGTGAACTTCGAAGCCGGAACGGCTTCCCTGACGCTCGGTACCTACGTGTTCGAAAACTGCACGGCATTGACCTCCATTGCTCTTCCGGACCGTATTGCAAAGATTCCGAACTACGCCTTCCGTTATGACAGCGCACTGGAGACCGTCACCTTCAACAAGGTGACCGAAATCGGTACCGGTGCCTTCATCGGAACCAAGGCACTCAAGTCCGTAACTCTGCCCGCAACGCTCGGTACCATCGGTGTGGATGCGTTCCTCGATTCCGGACTGGAGAGCATCACCATTCCGAAGGGATGCACCAAGATCGGCGACAACGCTTTCGGTTGCTGCAGCAACCTTGCCACCTTCAATGTGGAGGCGGGCAACACCAAGTATTCCGTCAATATCGGCGCTTTGGTAGAGGTTTCCGGCGGTGTTTCCAAGATCATCGCACTGCCCGGCGGACTGACCGGTGTCCTGACTGTTCCGGAGGGCGTGACCCTCGGCGGATACGCACTCAACGGTCTGGACGGCATTACGCAGGTGATTCTTCCTGCAAGCACGACAAAGATCGAGCCGTATGCGTTCAAGTACTCCAAGGTCAAGTCCGTCATCATTCCTCCGACGGTGACCGAGATCGGAAAGGGCGCATTTGAGAAATCCTCTATCACCTCCATCGTAATCCCCGCAAGCGTAACCACCATCGGTGAGGACGCATTCTCCAACAGCGAGAAGCTTGCTTCCATCACCTTTGAGGAAGACTCTCAGCTGGTAAGCCTCGGCAGATATGCATTTGAGGGAACCGCAATTCAGTCGATCGTACTCCCTGCCGGCATCGTAAGACTCGGCGACACGGATTACATTTCATCGTTTACCTTCCGGAACTGCAAGCAGCTGTCCTCCGTCACCTTCCTTGGTGAGCTGGTAGCGCTCAACAGCTATGCATTCCAGGGCTGCGAGGCACTGAAGAGCTTTACCATTCCCGAAACCGTGAAGGTCATGGGAGCCAACGTATTTGAAGCCTCCGGACTGGAATCCATTACGATTCCGGCGGGTCTGAGAAGCCTTTACGTAACGGCAAGCTCGGTCAATATGAGCAACGCCCAAACCTTCAAGGATTGTAAGTCCCTGAAGACCGTCATTCTGAATGAGGGCCTGGAGTGCATCAACGGCAGTGCCTTTGACGGATGCACCGCACTGGAAACCATCGTGATTCCTTCGACGGTGACCGAAATCGGCGGCTATGCATTCAGAGATTGTACGGCACTCAAGACCGTGACCTTTGCGGAAGGAAGCCAGCTGGAAACAATCGGCTATCAGGCATTCATCCGCTCCGGTCTGGAATCCATTGTGATGCCCGATACCGTCACGAAGCTTGGCGATCAGGTCTTCACGGATTGCGAAAACCTGATTTCCGTCACGCTTTCCAACTCGCTCGTGGAGATCCCGAAAGAGACTTTTAAGAACTGCGTTGCACTGGAAGGCATTACGATTCCTGCGTCCGTCAGAACGCTCGGAGCAAACGCTTTCACCAACAGCGGCATTAAGACGCTGACGGTGCCCGCAACACTCACTTCCTTCAATTCTTCTCCGTTCAAGGATTGCAAGAGACTGGAGAAGGTAGTCTTCGCGGAGGGTTGCGCACTGCTCACCGGTTCGATGTTCAGCGGTTGCGAGAATCTGAAGTCTGTGACGCTCGCCTCTACAATCACCAACATCGGCGCTTCTGCCTTTGCGGACTGCACGTCCATCAAGGAGATCATCATTCCGATGGCGGTATCCACAATCAACAACGGCGCGTTCAAGGGCTGGACGGCAAATCAGACCATCAAATTCATGTGCTCGGAAGAAGATTCCGCGGTCTTTGCCACTACTTGGAACAACGATTGCGAGGCGAACATCGAGTGGAACTATGATCCCGAGGAAAACAAGTAATCCGAGGACTTGATCCGTCAAAAACAGTTTTATCATTGACCTACCCCGGTGTCACATACTGGCACCGGGGAATTTTATAAATGAAGCGTTCGCGCCGCGTTCTGTCGGAGAAAGCCGCTTTTTTTGTGCTTTTTGTTTGTTCCGTGATGATTTTTGCAAAATTGTTTACATTTTTATGCAAAAATGCTCTTTACAAACCAACAGGAAGATGATATAATCTATCTATTATTCTACATATAATAGATGATAACTGCAAAAAGTTCTTCTGTGTGTCGAATACAATATTTTCTAAGGAGGAAATTGAAATGCGTAAGAAAGTAAGTCAGAACGAAACTCCGCAGGATCTGCTGGAGAATTACCGATCCCGTCTTGCAAAAGAAGGATGGCTGAAAGCCGCACTTTGCGGTTTGTCTGTAGGGTTCGGTGCCGATATTCTCTGTGCGCTTGCATTTTGGGTTTTCGGTATCAAGCTGTTTTGGATTTGCATCCTTGCCTTTACGGCAGTAACCGCGATTGCAACACCGCTGTTCTACTTCTGCAAGTTCAAGAACTCCCGCCGTCAGGTCGCTTCCCGCGTCGATATGCTGGGACTGGAAGAAAGAATCCTGACCATGACACAGTTCGAAAATGATGATTCCTATATGGCGCGCCGCCAGAGAGAGGACGCAATGAACGCACTCAAGAGCGTCAATGAGTCTCTCCTCAAGATTGCCGTTTCCGCTTCCATGGTGGTGGCTTGCTGTGTGACCTTTGTGCTCGGCGCGGGCGCAACCACAGCGTCCGCCGTTTCGGATAAATCCCTTCTGGATCTGATCCGCGAAAAGCAGGCGGAAGGGGAAGCACTCGCAAATACGTTCCACCTGACCTACGGTGTCAAGGACAATGTCGGCGGCAGAGTGGACGGTGAGCTGAAGCAGACCGTCAAGGGCGGAGAAGCCGGAAAGACGGTGCAGGCGGTTGCCGAGAACGGCTACGTTTTCATCGGCTGGACGGACGGCTATGAGGATGCCACCCGTACAGATGTTGATGTGAAAAAGGATGTTGAGGTAAGCGCTGTGTTTGCGGAGATCGCTTCCGATGAAGAAGGCGATACGACAGACGAAGAGAAGGCCGAGGACAATCCCGGCGGTGGCAAGGGCAATGGCGACAATTCGCAGCCCGGTGAGCCCAGCGGCGATCCGAACGGTAGTGGTGACGGACAGGGCGACGGTGCCGGAAGCGGCGCAAGCTCTGCCTCCAACCAGGTCATTGACGGCTCCACCTATTACGGCGACGAGTACGGCGGAAGCCTTTCCGACGCGCAGGATTCCATGAACTCCGGCAACAATCTGTCCGGAGACGAGAAGGGCGTCATCGGAGACTACTTCCACAACATTCAGAAATAATTCAGGCAATTCTGCTTCCGAACCGGGAACTTGTTTCCCGGTTCGGAAGTTCATCAAGAAAACAAGAAACAAAATAAGAAAGAGAAACAAAAAATGGTTACAGAAGAGAGCATCAAGCAGTTCAGCGTACAGTGCAGCCGGATTTTTGAAGAAACCGGCAAGGATATGATCGGTCAGTCGGAGGTTGTCGAGAACACCATCATTGCGCTGATCGCCGGAGGAAATGTTTTGCTGGAGGGCGTGCCCGGTGTCGGAAAGACCCGTCTTGTGAGAACACTCAGCCGTGTTTTCAACCTTCCGTTCTCCCGGATTCAGTTCACCCCCGACCTGATGCCTGCCGACGTGACGGGTACCAACATCATCACAAAGGACGAGAAAGGCAACTCCGTCTTCCGCTTTGAGCCGGGTCCGATTTTTGCCAACCTGATTCTGGCAGACGAAATCAACCGTGCAACGCCGAAGACCCAGTCCGCGTTGCTGGAAGCCATGCAGGAGCACACTGTTACGGTCATGGGCGTTTCCAGAAAAATGAACGAGCCGTTCTTTGTTCTGGCAACCCAGAACCCGATCGAGCAGGACGGCACCTATCCTTTGCCGGAAGCACAGATGGACCGTTTCATGTTCAAGCTGGTGGTGAATAACCCGTCCCTGGAGGAGCTGAAGGGGATTGTAACCATGACGCAGAATACCATGGGTGAGGTTGCAAACGAGGCATGCAACGCAGAGCAGCTTCTGAAGATGCGGGAGACCGCAAATCAGATTCCCGTAGCGGACGAAGTGCTGAACTTTGCCATGACATTGATTTCTGCAACACATCCGGACAGTGAGTGCGCGTCCGAGACGGCAAAGAAATATGTGCGTCTCGGTTCTTCTCCGCGTGGAGGTCAGGCGCTGATTTCGGCGGCAAAGGTCAAGGCGCTGATGAACGGCAGATTCAATGTTTCCTATTCCGATATTGCTTCTCTGGCATATCCGGTACTCCGTCACCGTATGAAGATGAACTTCGAAGCAATTGCGGAACGGGTTTCTCCCGATACGGTCATCGGAATGATTCTCACCGAAGTGGCAAAGAAGTGCAATGTCCGTCTCGGAAATGAAGTTTCGAACCCAAACCACGCAGGAGCAAATAAGAAAAACAAATGAAAGATTCCTACTTAAACGACGAATTTTTCAGTCGGTTGGAGGCACTTGCATTTAATCTGCGCAAGGATCTCGGCGGATTCTTCGGCGGCAAGCATCTGGTCAGCACCTACGGACAGACCGTGGAGTTTGCGGATTACAGAGAGTACATGCTGGGCGATGACATCCGCCGAATCGACTGGAATCTGTACAGCCGTTTTG